>JAGGYZ010000036.1 GCA_021162285.1 Candidatus Fermentibacteraceae bacterium | reverse complement strand
GCAGCTGTGCAGGCGTAACCTGTGGTTCTTGCCATGGAGGATGTATCTGTTTCCCGGTTGTATTCATCAAAGAGATCCCAGGTATGCTCAACCGGCTTCCCATCCAGTTCGCCGCCTACAACAACACGCATAACGGTGAACTCCTCTTCCTCCACTCCCAGCTTCCAGTTCTTCTTCGAGAACAGTATCTTCTCGGTCATCTGCAGAGGCGAAATAAACACACCGTTGATCTCCACAGGCTCATTGCTGAAAAAACCCGACTCCCTGAGGATCCTGGCTTTCTCAATGTGCCCCGGCCATCTCATGGTCTTTTCTTTCATGTTCGGAATATCAGGCATGTTTCGAAGCAGGGAACGCAGACCATCGCTGTTCCACGCTTCAAGTGTACCGCACTGCCTGAAATTTATCAATTCCGGATCGGAAAGCGCAGGAGCAACCATGTCTTTTCCGTTCTCCCTGAACCTTGCCGGTCTTACATACTCTTCTATAACATCACAGGGAGAGAAAGGGGCTTTGTACTCCCATGGCCATACCCGTTTTTTCGGCAGCCCGCCTACAAGGCACAGGTAGGAGTTAACCTTCATTCTGCTGTAGTGGTAACCGAGAATCACATTGCACATACCAGGGGCAACACCCATATCCGTAACGGCGATCACTCCTTTTTCTCTTGCAAGCTTGTCCAGTGGAGTTGAGTCTTCAGGAAAAAATGCAATATCCACAACATTCTTTCCCGCTTCAATTACACTTCTGAGGGTATTGTACCCCATGAAACCCGGCACAGCGCTTACGACCACATCTGAATCGGCAACAACGCTCTTTACGAACAGGCTGTCACTTAGATCTCCATGTATGCAATCAATCCCATGGTTTGTTTCAAGCTTCTTCAAAGCGTTTCTGTCCAGGTCTACAGAAACAACCGAAAACGATGTTTTAAGATCGGCAGCAATGGCACTTCCCACCATTCCCGCTCCCAGAACTGTTACTTTCATTGTTCCCCCTGTGCAAAACAGTTATCTGCAGAATAGCTGTACAACCGGCACCGTTTATAAATTCTCCCGGGAAAGATGGCTGGTTCATACAGTTCTGAATCTGTTCTTCTTTTGTTACTTGACATTTTATCACATTCCAGTAATAGTCTGTGTGGAGGCTCGGCCCTGGGGTTGCTTTCGGGTGGCTCTAAGGGCATTGCCTCCTTTTTTCTCAGCTTCTGGAGCCAAATGGATCCGGAACATATACGATTCCGTATGAGGTAAATTCATTCCCATCGTTTTCTACGTTTCCTTCGAACTGGAGCTGCGCAAGCCACTTGCCGTATTCAGCTGCGATTTCCGGTCGCACTTCTGCATTCATGCCTCTGGACGGAATTCGAAACCCCCAGTTAATACAGTAAATAGCAAGATCAGCTGCCTGTATTGGATAAGTCATATCAGAGGATACAAACAGCGGACTGGGTACTATATAAGTAGATCGAAATCTTCCAGTTCCGGTATTTCTGAAGTATGCTTCCAGTCGTTTCACAAACCTGCGGTCTTCTGATTTTTCTACTTCATCCATTACTATCAAACCATGTTTACGCTCTTGTTCTAAAAGATAGAAATAGCGTTCGAAAAGGAATACATGATCTTTTCGTAGAAATTCCTCTGATTCGTAAGTATCAGGTTTCTTTACTCCCCGGGGAATCATTGAAGCAAAGATTGTGGCTCCATGTTGCTGAAGTAATTCAAAGATTCCAGTAGCCATTTCCAGGGAAGCCTGGCCATAAGCTGTGAACTCTGATCGCGAAGGTGCTTTTTTTTCCAATCCCCTGGTCAAAAAACCTCTACAGTGTTTTCTACGATTTTCCGGTATCATTTTTGGCCCTTGTCGTGCCCACTTGAACCGGTCCTTATCAAGAAGCTTGCTACCTTTCAGCTCAGTTCGGAATTCATGCAGCAATGTGCCAAAAGTTGTAAGTTCAAGACGTTGTATGGCTTGTATAAATGGCCACAGCTTTGAGATGTGCAAAGCAATACCACCCCTGACCTCATACGGCATGGTACGGTGATCATGGCCGCTTTCATCCATGAATAGTAAGTAACTCACCGTCTCCTCTCATAATTCATTGTCGCAACAGCATTGCACACACACCCGACTAAGCATACAGAAACAGAATTGCTTCCGGTAGACAGGAACCCTCAGGATACAGAAAAGGGCGCCTGCAGGCAGGCGCCCTTGAAGAACGAAGTATTCTAGAAGTTGTAAGTGGCTGCAAGGCTTCCCATGAAACCGTTTGCATTTCCGCCAACCATGTAAGGTCCGTCATGAAGGAAGCCCTCGTTGATGGTAGCATCAACGATGAAGTTGTCCCAGTGGAGACCTACACCGAAGTTGGTGTCAAAGTTGGTTGTAAACTGGTTGAAGTCACCTCTTGCGTAGTAGTTTGTTGTGCTTACAGCACCTGCACGGAACACGACCCACTTGCCGACTTCCTGCTCTACTCCACCGGTGATTCTGGGGATCTCAATCCACATCTCGGAATCCGGAGTTCCATTTTCCGGGTAGTCGCCGCTGTAGCTTGTGGACTGAACACCGGAGAACACACCAAGAACAAGGTTAGTGTTATCACCAACTTTTTTGTTGCGTCCGGCACCAACATCAAAGGTAACGTCAGTAACGGAAAAGCTCGAATCAACAAAGGTATT
>JAGGYZ010000090.1 GCA_021162285.1 Candidatus Fermentibacteraceae bacterium | reverse complement strand
GGACGGAGTTCTGGATTCTATAGACGGAATGAAGATCGACCTTGACAGCCCTGAATTCTGGGCTTTTCTTTTGCGGGGAATATCAAGAAGAGAGGGGAATTTCCGGTCTGCGCTGTCGGAAGGAACTGTAAGAGCGAGTAAAATTCTTGGTTTGGGAGAAGACAGGCTGAAACAGCTGTTCCCTGCCTGGGGCTACGCCGGGCACTGGGACGGTCACGGAGACAGAATTAACTATGTGTTCTTCCCTTACTGGGTAGTAACAGCACTGCAGTGGGCTGTTGACACAAGGGACCCTGTCTCAAGTGCACACGGGTACGGACAGAACATCATGGGATGGAGCAGGGTCTGCTCTCCTGAACACGGTCTTGACTGGAACACCATCAAGAAAGTTTCTGCAAAAATTTACGGAACGGAAACCTGCGCTGACCCGGAAAGCGGTTACTCCGGCAAAGCCTTCCCTGTGTGGTGGCACGGACAAAGATCTGTGATGAAAGATTCTCTCACAGTGGGTGACCAGGTTTTTCCAAGGATATACTCAAACAAAACAGAGAACCACTTTGCAGTGGCCGGAGACATGGAGGGCCCTTCTTTTGAACGGCACATGTTCACATCTCTAACCGGCATTTCCTGGACAGACAAAGAGCTGGAACACGCCTCTGAAAGAGTTATCCAGCTTGAAAGAGCCCTTCTGGTAAGAAACTTCAACAGGTCCAGAGCGGATGACGAGTCTGTTATACCGTATTTTGAAGCAAAGGAGCAGCAGACAAACCCCCTTATAGGTCACGAAATGGCTCTTGACTCTGTAAAATTCAAGAAAGTGATGGACGAATACTATGACCTCCGGGGATGGAGCAGAAAAACAGGCAGGCCCACTGCGGAAACCTTGAAGAATTTCGGTCTCGAGAAAGAGGCGAAAGAACTGGGAGATCTGATAGTTGAAGACGATTGATCTTTTTGTGCCAGGCAGACTGTGCCTGTTCGGAGAACACTCCGACTGGGCAGGGGAATACAGGCAGAACGACAACTCTGTACTCACAGGGAAATGTATTGTTACAGGCACTGACCAGGGGGTCTATGCAACGGTTGAATCGATCGAAGAAGGTTTTTCTCTCTCACAGATTCTGGAAGACGGCTCCCCGGACACTGAACACTTTTACCCCTCCATCTCTGCAGATCTTGCAAACATTGCTGCTACCGCTGTTTTCGATTCCTATGCCGCAGGAACAGCCGCTGAAGTAATAAGGAAGTATCCAGGCCTCGGTCTGAGGTTGAGGGTAACATCAAGGGACCTTCCGCTTAAAAAGGGGCTTTCCTCATCTGCTGCAATGTGTGTTCTTGTTGCAAGAGCATTCAGCAGAGTTCATCAGTTGAATCTGTCTGTTGAAGAGGAAATGGAATTTGCCTACAGAGGAGAGCTTCTCACCGGCTCCCGTTGCGGAAGAATGGATCAGGCCTGCGCGTATGGAAAGAGAACAGTCCTTCTTACTTTTAACGGAAACCGGATGAAAGCAGAGCCAGTTGAAACCGGCGAGCCTCTGTACTTCCTAATCGTTGACCTGAAGGCAAACAAGAACACAAAAAGAATACTGAAGGACTTGAACTATTCCTTCAAAACTGAAAACCTGCTGATAAGAAAGGCTCTGGGGAAAGAGAATCACAGAATTACTTCTGCAGCCAGAAGAGCTCTTGAGAATGGAGACAGCATACAGTTGGGCAGGTTAATGACCGAAGCACAGAAGATCTTCGATGAAATGGTTGTTCCTTCCTGTCCTTCTGAATTGACAGCTCCCAGGCTGCACGAGATACTGCAGCATGAAGCTGCTGTAAAATATGCCCTGGGAGGAAAAGGGGTGGGTTCTCAGGGAGACGGAACTGCTCAGTTTATCTGCAAAGGTCCCGGGGAAAGAAAACTGCTGGCAAAAAAACTCGAAAGCAATACCGGTGTGGTATGCTACAATCTAACACTGTAAAGGGGAATGACTGTGGAATACTTCAAGGAGAAGAACGGAAAGTACTACGCATCCCTCGGCGGTAAGAATCAGAACTCATCCAGGGCGGTAAGTATTGCAGTGACCGCAATACCTTTCATTATTTTCGGTGTTGTTTACTTCAATACAGTAAAAGCAGACGGAGGTCCGTCGGTAAACACACCAATGATCGCTGCTGCTGCTATTCTGATAATTGTTAACCTCTTCGCATTCTTTCTGCGAAAAATCGGGGTTGCTTCCGGAATTGTTGTAGACCAGATGGAGAGAATTATCAGTTTCAGAAGACCGGGGACACAAAAGAAATCTATGAGTTTAGATTCCGTCCAGAAGATCAGTTTGAAGGTCAACTACGGCAAGGCGGCTTCTCTGAATATTGTAACTCCCGACGGCAAAAACTATCTTCTGCTTGCTTCTGCCGATGTCCAGATGATGCGACAGCTTGCAGACGAACTTTCAACCCTTATATCGCTGACAGTGGATGAAGAGCCCTTCCAGTAAACAGAATAGGTCTGCACTGTCACACAACACACAGGGGAAACATATTTGTACAGTGCGTAAACCTTCAACGGGGATTTTGTATGAAAAAAGCTGAATCAGGTATTGGCATCTTTGACTCGGGAATAGGCGGCTTTTCCATTCTCCACGAAATCATTCGTAAAGCTCCGCCAGTAGCGATAAACTACATTTCCGATGATGCCTACGCCCCATACGGAGAAAAAACCGACTCTGAGATAGTACAAAGAAGCCGGATGATAACCGAGATGCTGTTAAACAGCGGAAGCTCGGTTGTTGTTGTAGCCTGCAATTCAGCCACGGCAGCAGCTATATCAACTCTGAGAAAAGAGTATCCCGGAGTACCTTTTGTAGGGGTGGAACCCTACATCAATGTTCTTAATCACAGAGATCAGTTTCCCGGTATCACAAAAGCAGCTGTAATCACCACCGAGCTTACAGGACATTCCGAAAAATTCAGGCGTCTTAAAAACAGAATAGACCCTGACGGGCTTGTTCAGCATGTGATTACACCGAAGCTTGCCACAATTGTTGAAAACATACTGGACAACGGGTTGAACAAAGATCTGCAGCTGGAGCTCCACGGGGAACTTGAACCTCTGCGGAAACTGGAACTCAGTCATCTGATTCTTGGCTGCACCCACTACCCGCTGATTGCCGGACTGATTGAACAGGAACTCGGTGTTAAAACCGTTTCTCCTGCTCCCAATGTGGCAGAGAGGGTGGTGAGC
>JAGGYZ010000096.1 GCA_021162285.1 Candidatus Fermentibacteraceae bacterium | reverse complement strand
GCATTTGTACTTGCCATCAGTAAGTGGGCTCAGTCTTCTGCACAGAAGCTTTTCAGTATACCTGCTGAGAGAACCGGGTACGCCGGGGGTTCTGCAGGGGAAATGTTCACTCCGGGGAAACCGGATCCTGATGTAATGAGAAAGTTTGATCTAATACAGGGAGACTACTTTCTTCATGTGGGCAGTTTTGTGCCGAGGAAGAATATACCCTTTCTCGTTCGAAGTTTTGGCAGGGCAGATACAGGCAAAAAACTGGTTCTAGCCGGAGCGGAGAAATGGGGAGATACAGGTGTTGAGAGCACACCGGGTGTTGTGTTTCTGAAGGGTGTATCAGATAACGATCTCTTGTCTCTGTACAGAGGTGCCCTTGCTCTGCTGCTTCCCAGCAGCACGGAAGGGCTTGGTTTGCCAGTGCTTGAAGCTTTTGCCTGTCACACACCGGTTATAGCCTCAGACGGAGGCGCGTTGCCGGATACAGTCGGTGAAAACGGTCTGCTTCTTCCCGTTCTGGAAACAGATCAGTGGGTGAAAGCAATAAAAGAAACTGCATCAGGTGTAATTCTGAGCAGTCTCCGGGAAAGAGCGGCTGCCGCTCCGCAGGTTACCTGGAAAGATGTGGGAAACAGAGCAATGGATTTTTACAGGAGTATCCTTTGAAAATACTGCACCTGATCCACAGAACATGGCCGTACCACGGAGGTGCCGAGAGGTACGTGTGGGAGCATGCAATCGCAGCTGAGAGATGGGGGCATTCCTCAACAATTGCTGCAACCGATGCATGGGACATGTCGTGGCTGGTTTCAAAAACAGGTCGGCATCTTCAGCCAGGCAGGTTTACGCATGAAGGCGTAGAGATACTGAGGTTTCCAGTTGCACACCCTCCTTTTCAGAATATCTTCAGAGCTGTTTTCAGAAGGTTGAGAAGCGGCGGGCCGGACAGATTCTTCTATCCCAACCCTTTTGTTCCTCAGTTTGACCGGTGGATTGAAAAGGCTGAAGGATTTGATCTGGTTCACGCCAGCGCCATGCCGTTTCTTATCCACGGAGGGTACAGGTATTCCACAAGAAAAAAAGTTCCTCTTGTAGCGGTTCCCCACGCCAACCTTGGTTCTGCAGACCACAGAATACAGCCGCTGCATTACTTTGCTGGAGACCAGCCGGAGGTTCTGAGGAATTCAGCTCTTGTCGTGGCACAGAACAGTTTTGAAGCATCGGTCTACACAGATGAATACAAAGTGAACGAACAGAATATCCTGATACTGGGAAGTGGAATCGACTCCAGTGAATGGGAAAACGCAGATGGTTCGCTGGCCAGAAGGGTTTTTTCCATACCAGCCGGGAAAAAGGTTGTACTCAGTGTAACCTCCCACTGCGTTGACAAGGGTTCCACAACTTTGCTGGACTCATCAATTGATCTGTGGAACAACGGTGTCGACTTTGTTCTTGTTCTTGCCGGGCCGGTTCAGAATGATTTCCGCCTTCACCTGGACGCAAGAGCTGCAGATATACCGCAGGACAAACTTATTGTTACAGGCTACATCAGAGAGGAGATCAGAAAGCATCTTTTCAAGGCAGCGGATATCGTTGCAGCTCCATCAAGACTTGATGCATTCGGTATTGTACTTCTCGACGGATGGATCTCAGGTAAACCTGTGATAGGCTGCAACGCCGGCGGGATGCCGGAGATTATCAGCCACGGGGAAGACGGTTTTCTTGTGAACTTCGGAGACAGGGAAGACCTTGCCGGGAAAATCAATACACTTCTCGAGAACAGTGATCTGGCACAGCTCATGGGCAGAAACGGCAGAAAGAAAACACTGGAAAAATACACCTGGCGGATTGTTACAGACAGATTTTACCGCAGGGTTCAGGAGATGCTGGTATGAACCGCGTAACTGCAGCAGTTGTTCTGTACAACGGTGAAAAACTTGTTCCCCTCCTCGCAAAAACGGTTAACTCATTTCCAGACAGTCTACGCATTGTGGTGTACGACAGCGGTTCATCAGACAAATCTGCTGAAGCTGCATCCAGGCTTATCAGCAACGCCACTGTAATTGAAGGTCCCAACAGAGGTTTCGGTTACGGAAACAACCGCTGCATTGAAACCGTTGAAACAACGTACACACTGCTTTTGAACAGTGATGCTGCTATTTCTCCCGAGTCTCTGCAGGCACTTGTCTCATTCATGGATGACCATCCTGATTACGCAGGCGTACAACCTCTGATTCGTCTGTGGGGATGGGATAAAGTAACGGTTTCTGCAGGTGTATTCCTCACCGGCTACGGAGAAGCGTGGGACAGCAGATTCATGCATCTGGAATTGTCTCCCTTGAAAACACCGCTTCAGGTACCTGCCGTGACCGCAGCTGTTTCTCTGTGGAGAACAGATGCATTGAAGAGTGTCGGCGGATTTGATGAGAGTTTCTTTATGTATTTTGAAGATGCCGACCTCTCTCTCAAACTTGGATCGTCAGGATGGAAACTGGCAGTGGTCAGAGAAGCAGAAGCATTTCATATGGTAGGGGCCTCAAGCACAAGACGCAGTGCTGCTGAATGGGAACTTGCTTCATCAGTCAGGCTGTTCAGAAAGTATCTCGGGCACGGGAAGCTCTCATTTTCCTGGTGGAAGAGAGAGGCTAAAATTCTTCTTCATTCTATTAAAACTGGAAAACCTGCAGTGTGGAGGCTTCCCCTGATTCTTGGAGAATTGAAAAAACCAGTGAAAACAGTTAATCTTTCAGAAGAAGTGAGGTCTGTTGTGTTTGGAGAGCCTCTGGATTATCCCCGGCCCAGAATACACAGCAGCTCAAAAGGTCCTGGATGGAGCGGAAACCATGCAGCTCCATGGGCAGGTATTAAAACACAGGGAAAACCTGTTGACCTCCGACTTACAGCAGGCGAGCACGCTGTAACCGGGGCTGTATCCGGACCAGGCGGTGATCTGCTTGCACGATTCTGCATTTCACCGGGGAAAACACAGCACATAAAACTGG
>JAGGYZ010000120.1 GCA_021162285.1 Candidatus Fermentibacteraceae bacterium | reverse complement strand
GTCTGTGCTGTTGGGAGAGACGGTTATTTTAACATCCGAACCGGGTATCCTTTCGCTGTCTGCAGCACCCAGGCAGATGTCCTTCATGGAAATCTGTTCTATTACCAGTGCTCCGGTGCTTCCTATTTTGTTGAACTCCAGCAGTTCGGAAACAAGCCTGTCAAGCTCGAACAGATCCCGCTCCATAAGTCCCAGTTTTTCCTTTACTGCGTCAGGATTCTCTCTGGCCAGCTCCAGAGCAAAACTCAGCCTGGCCATGGGAGTTCTAAGCTCGTGTGCCACTGAATTCAGAAGCTCGCTGTGTGATCCCAGAAGAGAGATGATCTGTTCAGCCATCTTGTTAAAGGTGGAGCCGAGCTTGTCTATCTCATCCCCTCCGCCGGACGCAGGATACCTGGCAGAGAGCCCGCCCTCCCCGAATTCACTTGTAACCTGTCTCAGAGTGGAAATTCTGGAGAAAACAGATCTAAGTCCAAGGGCCAGGGCCAGCGCCTGGGATAGAAAAAGACCCAGACCGAAAACAACCAGCAGAAAAAATCTGGAAGAAGGAGGCCTTCCGGATGCCAGAACGGAGAAATCGGCTTCTGGAGGCTGTATCAGCCTGATACCGCGCCATTCCCGTTCTCCCTGGGGAGGATGTCCCGGCATTGCAGGAGGGCGCTGTGGGTTTCTGAAGAACCTCAGAACTACATTCATGGAGTCTGCAAGCAGTTCAATTTCCGGCCCTGTGGGGTTGTTCATGCTCATTACCGTTGATTCAAAACTGTCAAGCCGCCGGCTGATCACCTGTTCAAAGTGTCTCGGAAGCACCGAAAAAGAGATCCAGATGGAAAGAATCAGAGTAAAGAGTGTTGTAACAGCAAGAAGGAGGTAGATTTTCCAGTACAGTTTCATGAAGACTCTTCTTCAGCCATGAGAGACATCAGGTATCCCAGACCCCGGACGGTTTTGATCATTCCGCCGTGTTTTTTCAATTTTCTGCGGAGCCTGGAAACTAGAACATCCACCGATCTGTCGAACGAATCGAAGTTAATGCCCCGCAGTTCTTCCACAAGAACGCTTCTTTTCTGAACTCTTCCAGCTCTGCGTGCCAGAAGTACAAGCAGGTCAAATTCTGTGGTTGTAAGGTCTATTTCTTTACCCTGGAGAGTTGCAGTTCTTCCAGGAACATCAACGGCAACCGGGCCCACTTCAATCATTTCAGAGTTGAGGTCGGAAGTGCTTCTCCGCAGCAGTGCCCTTACCCGGGCAAGAAGTACCCTCGGAGCAACAGGTTTTCCCAGGTAGTCATCAGCGCCTATCTCCAGTCCTGCGACAACATCAACGTCATCTTTCATGGCGGTCAGCATAAGAATAGGACCCCTCCAGCCCTCTCTGAGAGAGCGGCAAACATCCAGCCCGCTGATATCCGGGAGCATCAGATCGAGAATAACCAGGTCGGGATGCCCGGCAACAACTCTCTTCTTCACCCCTGAACCGGCGTGCAGAACCTCTATTCTATAGCCCTGGCTGGTAAGATATTCCGAGAGAAGAGAGGCAAGTGGAACATCGTCCTCTACAATGAGTATCTTTTCCTGCATAGTACCTCCAGTTGACAAAGGGCGAACCTCTTCTATTCTATTGCCCGCGGAACAATGAAGCAATCTCTCCAGAAAGGGTGGAACATGGGACTTATAGTAGCAGCACTTAGTTTGATCATACCTCTGCAGCAGGAAGCTCCGGCATACATACTGGAACCGGCAGGTATAGAATTCACATATCTTCCTGCAGAGATCTGCCCGCTGGTTGAGGGTACAATGACGGAAGAAACCGGAGCAGTTGCCGGGCAGCCCAACAGTATGGGAATAAGCTTTGGCTGTTACTACTGGAAAGCTGAAGATGCCATTGAAGACAAGACTCTTTGGGTAGAGGCAAAGCTTTCCAGTGTTATTCCCCCTGATCTTATGGAATCAATACACGAGTCTGAGCCTGTGTGGGTAGAGGGCAGTATGGGTATGGATGTAAGAGCCACCAGATCCCTTGGTCTTATGTCTCAGAGCAACTTTACATTTTTCCCGGCTGAGGGTGTAATGGGCAGAGGGCGGGCGTACGGAATATTCAGAAATGGATACGCCGTGCTTGTAACCATGTATGGTCCTTCTGAAACAAACCCTCAGGACTTCCTTGAACAGATTGTGAATATGGCGGTTCTCAGCGAATAGTCTTTCTCAGGAGAAAGTACCCGGCAGCAAAATACAACAGCGAGTGGGCTGCTGCAGCCAGAGATGCATTCCATCCGGTGGCCGCCGAATCTGCAGTTGAAGCCATTGTGCCCAGAGGTGCAATCACCCACCAGCTGACAGCTGAGCCTGAAAGACCGGGAAGCAGGGCCATACTGAAGAGGCCGAACGCAAGCGCTGCACCGCCGGTGCTGCTGGTGATGGATGAACACAGAGTGGCTGCCGCCACGATCCAGAGGGCTGCAAAGATACACCGGGTTAATATCATCTGAAGTATCAGTGAGGATGGAATACCCAGAGGAGCCAGAACTCCCAGCCCGTTAAGGGTCATTGCCGCAGTCACAAGGAGAAAAACAGAGATAACCGCTCTGAAAAAGTAGCCGGAGAAACTCTCCCCACTTTTTCTCCACTTCTTCCACAACTCACCCAGGTAGATTGAGGCAAGAGGTGCTGCAACGGCACCAGTGATCATCGCTATCCGCCATATTGAAAGAACTGACCTTTTTCCTACAGGTGTGTATGGAGTTACTCCGGATTCCTGTAACCACGACTCAACAAGAGTTGAAGCAATAAACAGTACTGGAACCGTCAGGAAGGGAACCAGCCACTTCAGCCGCAGTGTATTATTAAAGCTTTTCAAAAGAGTGTGAGATCTGTTTGTCACGGTCAGCCTTTCCTTTGTGCTCCCAGACAGGAATATTACCCCGTCTCAACCGATTGGACAAAATGAAGAAGTTACTTGCCATTTCCGCACTGCTTCTATCAGGAGCATGCGGTGGGGAATATACAGGACTTGGCTCAGTAGACCTCCATGTTACATCCATTACATTCAGAGATTCCGACCCGGCCACAATAACAGGAACACTTGCCTCCGGCAAACCGTCAGAGTTTATTCTTGCAGTAGATTCAGCGCAGGTCATGGGCATTGCACTTCAGCTTTCTCCCCAGGCGGATACCGGCGGTTTTGCCCGGGCAAACAACCTGGCAGGTTTTCCTGTTTCATTAAGCCGCGGGTTAACACCGGGTGTAGCAACGGTAACAATGCAGCACACAGGTCTGTCGTGGTCTCCGGGCTACACAATTGAAGCAGATGGTTCAACAAGAAGAGTCTTTGCCACCGCTCTGCTGAACAACACGACACAACAGGTCTGGCACGCAGATACAGTAAATCTCCTGGACCCGGAAAACAACTCTGTTACAACAGCTACAGGACGGATAACGGTAAGACCCGGCTCTTACCCCATTCCATGGTGGAACGCCCCGGCCGGTGTGCCGGAGGCCGTGATCACATACGGCTGGCCGGTTCATGGCAGATGGAACCCCATGATAGCAGTGTACTGTCCTTCCGCCGGCAGGGTAGAGAACTGGACACAGTCTGTTTACCAGAGAGGTGACACTCTCTGGTTCCCAGCCGATTCTCTCATTGAGCTGGATCTCACCTGGCAGCAGTTTCCAGGTAAATACCACTGCTTCATGGACGCAGTGTCACTAACCGATCAGGAGATGCACTGGAGAATTATCTGGCCTGAAACCCTTCCCAGAGGAGCAGACATAGAGCCAGGTATTGATTCATTCAATCTCGTTCCCGGAGAATCAGTTACAATACTTTACAAAGAGCTTTACTGACAATACCGCTCCTTGACCATTTGCGGCGTATATGCTAGAATACCGTTCCTGCGGTGCGCCCGTAGCTCAATTGGATAGAGCATCTGGCTACGGACCAGAAGGTTTGGGGTTCGAGTCCCTTCGGGCGTGCCAGCAGACAATACCTGTAGCTATTTGATAAGCACAACAGTCTTAACACCAGGCTCTAATCCAGCGTTGTACCGAAGCAGATAACAGCCTGAAGAAACACTCCCAGGCACTGTCCACTGAACTGTGTTTTCCCCTGCGGGAAACACTTCATCTGCAACCGTACCTACCAATCTGCCTGACAGGTCATATATCAATACGGAAGCTTCTCCAGATTCCGGAAGGTTGAAGGAAACAGAGAGTACGGAGCTAAAGGGGTTTGGAAAAACCTCGACAGAAAGAGAACTGTCAGAATCAGGAGAAGTTATACCCGTCTCCGGTGCATACCTTACAAGAAAGCCGGTGGAACCTCTGGAAACGCCATCCATATCCTCCAGCGGGCTGTGTGTCCATTGATCATCGTTGCCGTTCATGCTTTTCCACACATTGTAAGCACCGCAGGCCATGTAGCCCCCTTCAGGGAGTTGAACGACAGAGTAGAAGGCATGGTTAACACTGATAGTGTTGTTGATGTTCCACAGTTCATTTCCTTCAGAATCGAACCTGGCCAGCCAGCCTTCCTCATAGTCGGTTAAGTTTCCGTCTGGCTCATACTCGTAGTACCCGTCCCATCCACTGAAGATGTATCCGCTGTCCATGGTCCTGCGTATGCAGTATCCTTTGTGCCAGTCGTTGGGGGTTACATATATGCTCTGCCACCAGAGGGTCTCTCCGTACTGGTCTGTATGCCAGACCGGAGGGAAATATTTTGTTGTGAAGGTATAGCCACCGTCGGAAGCAATGCACATGTCTGCGGGAAGCAAGTATTCTAAAACATCACCGTAATCGGTACCCCTGAGATAATTGCCGTCAAGATCGTAGAAGAGAAGATGTGTTCCCTGCGTTGTAAGAGTATCATCTCCTCCCTTCGCAAGAAAGCAGATTTCTCCATTATTGAATACAACGGACTTGCCGTAGTTTTCAATAAAGGTTCCCCAGGTTCTGGTCCACAAAGTATCACCTTGACTGTCGGTTCGCAAAAACCATGCATCGCCAGCCCATTGACCTGTACCATTGACCTTCCCGCATACAGCAAACCCCCCGTCGGGAAGGCAGGTGATGCCGTAGCCTTCTTCCTTGGTGTCAGGGTAGTCGTAGATCTTTGACCACATAATAGTACCGTCAGGGCTTATTTTTTCAAGATACAACCCCACCGACGAATTCGTGTTCTCAAGGCATTTCCCGGTAATAGCGAATGAGCCATCAGAAAGAACACAACCATCTGAACTGAAAGCTCTGTAGAAAGGGTGCATGACTTCCCATATAACATCCCCATCAAGATTCAATAAGTAGGCAACGAAATTGTCGTTGAAAGGATATGTGAAATCATATGCTGATCCTGTAAGAAATAACATCCCACTGTTAGTCAGTTCGATATCAGAGAACTTTGCTCCATCATACGCAGCGTAGTATTGCCTCTCCCAGAGTTTCACCGGCGGATCGACTCCGTAAGATAGGACGGTAAACAGAAGTGTGATCATAACAAGGAGTGTCAATGATGAATGTCTGTATCTCACGGGTATCACCTCCTACTCCGTAAGCTTTACCCACCCAACGCGTACATCAGCAGGGCTGATTGCATTAGGG
>JAGGYZ010000049.1 GCA_021162285.1 Candidatus Fermentibacteraceae bacterium | reverse complement strand
GGCCGGAAGTTCCTCTGGTCGAGGGTATTGCGGATGTGCTTGAAGACAAGGGAATCCCGTGTTTTGGGCCGTCTGCACAGTGTGCCCGTCTTGAGGGCAGCAAGTGGTTCGCCAAGGAAATAATGGCAGAGGCAGGGGTTCCAACTGCGACGGGAAAGGTGTTCACAGATCACGCTTCCGCTGTTGATTACATTGGAGAGTACCCGGACAAATTCGTTATAAAGGCAGACGGTCTGGCTGCAGGCAAGGGGGTGTACCTTCCGAACACCCGGAGGGAATCCGATGCCATCATCGAGGAGCTGTTCAGAGACGGTTCCGGCACTGTGGTTGTAGAACAGAGGCTTTCCGGCAGGGAGGTCAGCGTTCTGGCTGTCTGTAACGGAACACAGGCTGTTGTTCTTCCCCCCAGCAGAGACCACAAGAGAGTTTATGACGGCGATATGGGGCCCAACACCGGTGGAATGGGTGCTGTGTGCCCGCCGGCTGATATCCCATACGATTTTGGAGACGATGTTCTTGAAAAAGTGATACTGCCTGTACTGAAGGTTATGAAAGCCAGGGGAACAGAATACAGAGGTGTTCTGTATGCCGGTCTTATGATCACGGAGTACGGGTACTTTGTTCTGGAATTCAATGTACGGTTTGGCGATCCGGAGACCCAGGCGGTTCTGCCTCTTGTAAAGAGCAGCCTTGACCAGTTGTTTCTCGCCGCAGCCAGGGGAGAGGAACTGCCCTCTGTAGAGATCAGAGACGGTGCTTCGGCCTGTGTTGTTCTTGCTTCCGGCGGGTATCCCGGCAGCTATTCGAAAGGTAAGGAGATCACCGGTATCGATAAGGTTGATTCCCTGGTCTTTCAGGCCGGAACAGTCGAAAGAAATGGTTCTCTGTACACTGCAGGGGGAAGAGTGCTGGGCGTAACGGCATTGGGCGAAGATCTGGATGAGGCGCTGGAAAAGGCTTACCTTGACGCGGACAGAATTGAGTTTCAAGGCAAACACTTCAGAAGAGACATTGGAAGGACAGTATGAAACCACTTGTCGGCATAATAATGGGCAGCGAGAGTGACCGTGAAACAATGAGCAGAACGGAAGATGTTCTCAACGATCTTGCCATTCCCTGCGAGGTCAGTGTTATGAGTGCCCACAGAAATCCCGAACTGGTTAAAAAATATGCACAGAATGCCTCCGACAGAGGCATCAGGGTAATAATCGCAGGAGCTGGTCTTGCCGCCCATCTGGCCGGTGCCGTCGCAGCCAGCACCCTTCTGCCGGTGATAGGAGTTCCCATTGAAAGCGGGCCACTCCGGGGTTTTGATGCCCTGCTTTCCACGGTGATGATGCCAAAAGGTGTTCCAGTGGCAACAGTGGCAATCGGCAGCCACGGTGCTAGAAATGCTGCTTACCTTGCTGCACAGATCATTGCTCTTTCAGATGGGAAAGTGCTGGCTGCGCTGAAAGAAGCCCGTGGCTGGTAAGTTTCTGCAGGTTGATATTTTAGAACCGGATAAAGAGACCGTTTCGGCGGTCTCTTGTGTAATTAAAGCCGGAGGCACCGTTATCTATCCTTCTGACACTGTGTATGGAATAATCGCAGACAGCGGAAACAGAGCTGCATGCCAGGCGGTTACTGCAATCAAGGGGTACTCTTCCGTAAGGCCCTTCATTGTTCTGGTGCCGGATATCGAATCAGCCCTTACACTTGTATCCACCTCTGGCAGTGTGGTACTTATGCGTAAATACTGGCCCGGCCCGGTTACTATGGTTTTCAAGGCGAGCAGGATCGTACCGGACTGGCTTGTTTCCCCAGGAGGAACAGTCGCTCTGAGACAACCTGCAGACAAACTCTCTCAAGCCATTCTGAAGGAAACAGGCAGGTTTCTTGTAACAACCAGCGCCAACAGAAAAGCTGAGCCATTCCCTCTGACTGTAGAATCCATCCACGCTGAGATCACCCTGAAAACAGATATCACCCTTGACGGCGGTTCTCTTCAGTCCCGCAGACCGTCAAGAATACTGAACTGCACCGGTTCGATACCTGTGGAACTAAGAAACTGACCGTTTCCTTTCCCAGTTCTCACAGCAGTTACCTGCCAATTGGTTTACATCCAAAAGCTTATACCGTGTAATCACAGGTTGGTTCTGTAAAGATCGGTGAAGTTACTTCAGACTGGGAAAGGCTTGATCCATTTGATTTGAGTTCTCTTGCGCTTTGGTCAGGCAAAACAATTACAAGTGTTTCTCTCAGCTTCTGAACCACAGACTCGTCATCAGGGGCGGATCCGGTTAGAATTGGATGGGTCAAACTGGAGAATGGAGAACTGTGATGTTCCTAGCGGTATTCCTGTCAGTACAGAGCTTGATCAGTTACAGCGGCGGTTCTGTTCAGCAGGGTGACTGGTCTGGAGGCCCCGGTACCCCAGGGCCGGTTCAGAACTGGAACTGGGCAGGCGTGTTCCTCAGTGAAACGCACATGACATGGGATAAAACGCCTGGTTCAGTTTACCTGGATCTGACGGCATCCAGGCATGTAGTAAGCGGGGCTCCAACTTTCAAGTTTGCCTGCTCCGGAGATATTAATGGAGACGGAAATACAGATGTTGTAACCTGCAATTCAACTACAAGGCAGCTTGTGTGGTCTGAAAATGATGGAACAGGTACATCATGGGTTAGCCATACCATTAAATTTAAATACGGAGCATATCCAACAAGAGGCTGCTCCATAGTTGACATCAACGGAGACGGGTTTCTTGATGTTGTCGGATGTTTCGCGAACCAGGCAGGAGATACTCTTTTCTGGTACGAGAACACAGATGGCACAGGGCTTGCATGGACAGAACACTGTATTGATGAGTATGACTGCCTGATGTGTATATATAGTGCTGATATTGACAATGATGGTGACAATGATGTTGTTGCAAGTAGTACTAAAAAAGGTGTCGGACTAAGCTGGTGGGAAAATCTCGACGGCATGGGTACTCTTATGCAGAAGCACACAATCACAGATGATGATGATTATTGGCAAGCCTGGCAGCTTAACCTCACCGACCTCGATCTGGATGGAGATATCGATATTATTGCCCCCTGTCATACCAGTGACTACAATTACTGGCTGTTCTTCAATGATGGTTCCGGTCTGAACTGGAATATTGAATTGATCCATGTTGATGATGATGAGTACGGTTGTCCGACATCAGCATCAACAGGCGACCTCGATGGAGATGGAGATATTGACATCGCTGGAACCGGTAGCAATCCCTACTATGGGCAATGCTACTGGCTTGAGAATGTAGACGGATTCTGCAATGTCTGGGAACAGCACATGCTTGACGACGAGTTCCTGGGCGCCTACGTTGTGCATGTAGCTGATCTCACCGGTGACGGGTATCCCGATATTGTTGCTGGAGCCGGATACCCCATTGGAACAGATGAGGTAGTTCTCTGGGAGAACGCCGGGGGAACCGGAACCAACTGGCTTAAACACCTGCTTGATTCCGGATACACCTGTTATGACATCAAAACAGCAGATATAAACAATGACAGTGTTATGGATGTTGTTACGGTTAATGCAAATGGCCCGGTTTATTGGCTTTCCCTTCATGGGGAAGACAACGGAGTTCTTACTTCTTCAATACTGGACCTTGTGGGTTATCCAGAATGGCAGACTATAAACTGGGAAGGTATGGAGCCGGAAGGAACCGATATGAGTTTCCTGGTCCGCGGCAGCAACAACTCGGACAACATGGGTGTGTGGTCGGAAGCCATACAGGAGCCTGGTGATGTTTCTACTTACCTTGACAGCACCTACAGGTTCATTCAGTATGCCGTAATGATGGAAACCGATGGCCTCTTCGGAACACCAGTTCTGAACCAGATATCGTTTCAGTACGATAATATGGGAATTAACGGCGATGAGCAGTCAGGAATTGTTCTGCAGCCTGTCGCACCCAATCCGTCAGGAAGATGTCCAGTTCTTTCCTTCAGCACATCCGGGGTCAGAGAAGCGGAGCTGACTGTATTCGATCTTTCCGGCAGACAGGTGTTTTCAATATCAGACCGGTGGTCTCCCGGCAGCCATGATGTAACTCTGCCGCCACTGTCTTCTGGAACATACATGGTTTATCTTGTTTCAGAGGGCTTCAGGCAGGCTTCCCGATTCATGGTACTGGGGCAATAGAAAAGTGTCTGCTGAAAGAACCCTGCTGCCTGCACAGCCGCTGAAGCAGGTGTGAATGTTGCGCTGTTTCAGTTAATTTTGTTCATTACAAGGCAGTAATAAGACCCTGATCCGGCGGGAATGTTGTATGTTGCAGGAACAGTGGGGGTTGTAAGTGAAACATACCTTTGTTCCAGTGACGGTTCTTGTTGTGGCTCTTGTTATTCCGGCAGGTTTTATTCTGCACGCAAACAACGGTCAGTTCGTATACACACTTGACGATCCCTACATACACCTTGCCCTGGCAGAGAACATTGCCGGCGGGCACTACGGGATAAACAGCAGTGAATTCGCGGCACCCTCTTCTTCTGTTCTGTGGCCTTTTCTGCTCGTACCGTTTTCCGCTTTGTCTTACGCATACCTGCTGCCTGTTTTTTTCAACGCTGTTTTCTCTCTGCTTACAGTTGTTCTGCTGAGCCGTTTCTACGGGCAGGGAGGTATGCTTCTCTCTGTGGTTTCCGTGTTTGCTTTCAACCTTACAGGGCTCGTTTACACCGGAATGGAGCACAGTCTTCAGCTGCTCGCGGTTGTCGCGGTTGTTTC
>JAGGYZ010000055.1 GCA_021162285.1 Candidatus Fermentibacteraceae bacterium | reverse complement strand
GGATGATGCACTCCAGCCACCAACAGGGGCTACCGATGCAAATCCATTCTCGTCTATGTTGTAGATGATAAAACCTATTTCATCTATGTGACCGGCAAGCATTATTCGGGGTCTGTTCTCACCCCGGGTACCGTACTTTACCGCAGTGACGTTCTTCATGGCATCGGTTCTTATCTCGTCCGCAAAACCTTCAAGGTCCTTTCTAATCATTTCAACAACGGCATCTTCCCTGCCTGAAACGCCGTCTACCTCACACAGTCTTCTAAGTAAATCCATCTGAAGCCTCTTTCTAAATGCTGTTTACGGTGTCTGTATCTGAAAACCGGCACCATCCATGTATCTTGTGGAACTGGTACCTGAAAACCGGATATCGGTCTGAAGGGCCCTGGCAGCCTGAACCGGGGTAAGCCCGTTCTCCAGTATCTGGTTGAAATAGTAGAATTCGATTACAGCACTGCCACCCCAGTCTACTGAAGTAGTGTAGCCTGAAACGGCGAAGCCGTCTTTCCAGTTTGATCGGGAACTGAGTATGGTCTCATCTGTGCTGCCTGCCATAACCTCGCAGCTGCTGAAATGCACCAGCTGCAGGTTTGTCATTGGAAAAATGGCGTCAGCAAGCTCCCGGGGAGAAACAGTGCCCGAGTTCAGGGAAATTCCAGCAGATGTTCCGTGGGAAGCAAAAATCAGGTACACATCACCTGGAAGAACTGCTGCTTCGGCACAGAAGTTCTGAATATCTTCCAGGTCGTGAACATACCGGTGTCTTATCTGCACACCTGGAAGTCTGCCCAGCCAGGCGTCGAGCATCTCACCGAAGGAATACTCGTTCTCGCGCATGGATTCCTGCCACTCTGCCTCCAGAATAACAACCCACGTTGAAGGCTCTCCTGCTATTCGATTACCCTCCCAGTCGCTCCAGTTTGTGTCTCCGTCAGCTTTCCACTGGCCGGTAAATGAATTACCGTTTTCTGAAAGCAGAAACCAGCCTCTGCCTGAAGCATCCGTCTCTGTGTAGGTAAAAACAAGCTTTCCACTTTCTTCAGAAACAGTTCCATCAACGGAAGACATGCTTCCGTAGCTGTACCAGCCTGTAACTGTAGTGCCTGTCTGCTCCAGAACCATATCTCCGTAGGTGGTTTCCCAGGTTCCAGAATAATCTGATGCTGCAAGAACAGCGAGAAGTATGTGTATCATTCAAGAACTGCCTTGATCCGTCTTACCCCTCTGGAGGAGCTCTTCTCGGAAACCAGACGGAATCTGCCCAGTTCCGAGGTGTTGTTTACATGCGGCCCGCCGCAGATCTCTGTTGAATAACTGCCTATTGAGTAAACCTTTACAATGTCACCGTACTTGTCTTTGAAAAAACCCAGAGCACCTGTGGCTTCAGCTTCATCAGGAGACATTTCTTTCATAACAACCGGTACTTCAGCATTTATTGCATCGTTAACAAGGGCTTCAACTTCCAGCTTCTGTTCGTCGGTCATTTTTTCGCCGTACAGGAAATCAAATCTGAGCCTTTCAGCCGTTATGTTGCTGCCTTTCTGCTGAACCGTTTCACCCAGCACTTTTCTTAGAGCTGCGTGAAGCAGATGTGTGGCTGTGTGAAGTTTTGTAACCATTTCACTGTTGTCGGCCAGGCCGCCTTTGAACTTCTTTTCAGCACCCTGTTTAGACAGCTGTCTGTGTTTTTCAAAAGCCTTGTTGTACCCGTCCATGTCTACAGACATGCCGTTCTCAGCAGCAAGATCTGCTGTAAGCTCCACAGGAAAACCGTAGGTATCGTAGAGTTTGAATGCCAGTCTGCCGGCAACGGTTCTGCTGGGGTTCTTCAACAGATTTGGCAGCATCTTGTTGAACTGTTTCAGTCCTGCCTGAAGTGTCTCACCAAAGAGCTTTTCTTCCCTCTCAAGCTCGCTGAGAATAACTGCTCTGTTGCGCAAAAGCTCCGGGTAGTCTTCCCCCTCGGCTTCAATTACCATGACAGCCAGCTGCGTTAAAAATCCCCCTGGTATCTCAAGCTTCATTCCGTGCCTTATCGCAAGCCTGATAAGCCTTCTGAGAACGTATCCCTGATCGACATTAGAGGGAACTACCCCCTGATCGTCACCGAGAATATGGGTGGCTGATCGAATGTGATCTGCAATTACCCTTTCAGATTTCGTTGTTCCGTCTGCTTTTGAAAGGGTTCTGATTTTGTCTATGAGGCTTTTAAGAACACCGATATCGTAAACTGTTCCATAACCGCCCAGCATTGCCACAGTTCTCTCAACACCCATGCCGGTATCAACATTTTTCTGTGCAAGAGGCTCGTACACGCCTGTCTCCGTCTTTCGATACTCCATGAATACATCATTCCAGACTTCGAAGTACTTTCCGCATGAGCATCCAGGCTTGCAGCTATCACCGCAGGGCTCTTTCCCGGTGTCAAAGAACATTTCAGTGTCTGGACCGCAGGGGCCGGTTGCTCCGGTAGGACCCCACCAGTTGTCCTTCATTCCAAAACTGTGTATCCGCTCTTCGGGAATACCTGCTTCAAGCCAGATTGAACGGGCTTCAGCGTCTGCAGGAATGTCATCTTCTCCGGCAAACACAGTTACACTGATTTTTTCCGGGTCAAACCCGAGCCATTCTTTTCCAGTAAGAAATTCAAAGCTCCACAGAATTGCTTCCCGCTTGAAATAACTTCCAAGGGACCAGTTGCCCAGCATCCTGAAAAAAGTAAGGTGTGTGTCGTCTCCGACCTCTTCAATATCGCCGGTTCTTATGCACTTCTGCACATTCACAAGCCTGCTCCCCTGGGGATGCTTTTCACCCAGCAGGTAGGGAACAAGCGGCTGCATACCGGCAGGTGTGAAAAGAATTGTGGAATCGTTCTCGGGGATTACAGAAGCTCCTGCAATTCTTTTGTGGCCTTTGCCTTCAAAAAAACTGATGTAAAGGTTAACAAGTTCCCGCTCTGTCATTAAAATTCCTTGTTGTAGATCCTGTACCGTTTGTAGAGGTCGGCATTCATCTGTTTTTCAAGAATAGCTCTCATCTCACGGTTGTTCTCAAGTATCCATGAAAGCTCTCCCCTGCCCATACCCATTTTTTTGCTGTTTCTAATCATGCGGTCTATTACAAGAGCCTCAAGACCTTTGTTCCTGTGCTCTTTTTTCACACCCATGAGAAGAACTCTTACCCTGTCGATGTTTACCTTGAATGGTGGAACCTTGAGAGCAAGAATTGATGGAATCGCTCTGCCTTTTCCCTTTTTGAACGCAATGTTCGCGTCGGGAAGAGCCACTCCGAATGCAACAACTTCACCGTTCAGCTCTACAATTGGCGTGAGTTCCGGTGTAACAAGCATCTTCAACTCATCGACCATAGCGGCAAACTCTCTGGCTGACATAGGCACGAAACCCCAGTTTTCACCCCAGCACTCATTGTACACATCCATGATCTTTCTCATGTCGTTGCTGAGATCTTTGAGGTTGATACCCCGAACCTTCCATTCACCGCGTTTCTCAACCATAGCTGCGATTCTGAACAGCTTTTCGAACTTATCACTGTCTCCGTCAAGCCAGTAGGCAAGAAGATCCATGAGCTTGCTGTAACCGGCCTGTTCCACAAGCCCGCCAAGCCACTTCGGGTTGTGGGTCATCATAAGCCTGGGATCGGTATCAAATCCTTCAACAAGCAGGCCACACTCCTCGTTTGTGGAAAGGTTGAAAGGACCGCGTATGCTTTCCATACCTGCAGCTTTTACGTAGTTCTCCGCCGTTGAAAGAAGAAGACCGGCAAGTTCACTGTCGTTTTCGCATTCCAGAAAACCAAAAAAGCCTGTTTTTTCGTTGTGGTATTCGTTGTGTGTCCTGTTTACGCAGGCACTGATTCTGCCAACTACCTTTCCACCCGAATTCCGTGCGACGTAGAACTCCACATCTGCGTGCTCATGAAAAGGATGTTTGCTGTCCATGAGCTGCCTCACATTCATCAGCAGCGGCGGTACCCAGTGGGGATCATCTTTGTTGATGCTGAAGGGAAGCATGATGAATTCTTTTCTTGTTTTCCGGCTGTTAACCTTTTCTACTGTGTAGTTCATGCTGTCATCCAATCAAGTGATGCTTGCGGCCAACCTTTTCAAACACATCCAGAGCGCGGTCTATCATGTCATCAGTATGGCTTGCCATATAACTGGTACGCAGCATGGCGCCTCCTGGCTCAACTGCAGGCGAAATAACCGGATTGGTAAACACACCGTTATCAAACATATCTTTCCACACACGGAAACAGTCGAGGTCCTCGCCTATAAATACAGGAATAATAGGAGCCTCGCTGTGCCCTATATTGAACCCGAGGTCAGCGAGACCGTTACGACACCTTTCAGCTGCATGGTGTACCTTCGTCAGAAGTTCCGGCTCCTTTTCAATGATGTCCAGTGCGGCAATAACAGTTGCAACAGCAGCAGGCGGAAGGCTGGCACTGAAAATGTTTGTTCTGGCGTTGTGCCTGAGGTAACTGATAACACCTGCCGGACCTGCAGCGAATCCACCGATACAGGCGAACGACTTACTGAAGGTTCCAATCAGAACATCAACCCTGTCATGACACCCCAGGTGTTCCGCAGTACCCATTCCTGTGGCACCCATGGCACCTACTCCGTGGGCATCGTCTACCAGAAGTCGAACACCGAATTCCTCAGCAAGATCGGCAAGACCGTTGATTTTTGCAAGATCGCCTTCCATGCTGAACACACCGTCGGTGATGATCATACCAGGTTCACCTGTATGCTTTTCAAGAATATCCCGGAGATGCTCAAGGTCGTTGTGTCTGTATTTAACAACCTCTCCGTAACTCATTCTGGCTCCGTCAATAATGGAGGCGTGATTCTTCCTGTCCAGATAGATGATGTCTCCCCTGGCGCCGAGAGTTCCTATGGTTCCAAGATTAGCCTGAAATCCTGTACTGTACGTAAGACAAGCTTCTTTTTTAAGAAACTTTGTTAATCTCTCCTCAAGCTCAAGGTGTATATCAAGAGTTCCGTTGAGGAATCTGCTGCCTGTACACCCTGTTCCATACTTGGTAATTGCTTCACGGGATTTCTCCATTACATACGGGTTGTCGGTCAGCCCCAGATAGTTATTAGAGCCAAGCATGATAAGGGAGTGCCCGCCTATCTCCATTTCTGCCCCTACATGCCCCTGCAGAGGAACAAAGTAAGGATACAGCCCCATTGCCTTTACCTTTTCAGGCCGGTCGTAATCGAAACACTTCTGAAAGATGTCCATGGAATCACCCGTCGGTTGCCTGGTCCGAACCAGTAGTAATACTTGGCTAACACAACTCGCTACATGAATCTAACCACAAACCTGTCAGAATCAAACAGGAATCGTCATATTCCTGTGTCGGGAGGGAGGCTGGCTTTGTGAAGATATTCCTTACAGGAGCGTCAGGTTTTGTTGGCAGACATCTGGCAGAAATGCTTATCAACAGAGGTCATACTGTAACTGCTGCTGTCCGTTCAGGTTCGGACACAAGCCGTATTCCTGCAGGCTGCAGGATCGTTTCCATGGATCTGAGTTCTCCGGAAAGCATTTTCCCCCACCTTACAGGTACAGAGGTTATTTTCCATGTGGCAGGAGCAGTCAAGGCAAGATCAGGTGAAGAATTCGACACAGTCAATGCAGGGCTTACCGCGGCGCTTGTGCATGCGGCAAAGTCAGCCTGTCCTGATGCTCTTTTCATTCTTACTTCCAGTCAGGCTGCGGCAGGTCCCGGCGGGAATGGCCCAAGATCCTCGTACGGCAGAAGTAAACTGCTTGCTGAACAGGTTGTTACAGGATTTCCAAGATACATTATTGTTCGCTCTCCTGCCGCTTTGGGACCAGACGATAAAGAAACGAAATCGTTCTACACCTGGGCGAAGCGTGGAATAACGGTAACACTTGGAAACAGCGATATAAGATTCTGCATTATCTCCATATCCGACCTTACAAATTTCATGGCTGGCCTTGTTAACATGCCCGGTGCAGAGGGGTTGATTCTTCAACCTTCACACCCGGAGCTTGTAACATGGAAACAGATGCACAAAGCACTTGAGAAAGCTGCAAATCGGAAAATCCTGAGAATTCCGGTTCCATCCTGTGTTGTTTACACCGCGGGATTCCTTGGGGAGGTCGCAGCTTCATTTACAGGATTCCTTCCCCTTCTCGACAGGGAGAAAGCTCTGGACATTACGTCATCCGGGTGGCAGTGCAGACAGGATAAAGTAGAGCAGATCACCGGATGGAAACCTGAGCTTTCACTTGAAGAAACCATAGCAGAAGCCCTGAAATAACTGACAGAACGATTGTTAAACAAGGAAAATGTAATGATGGATTTCAAAGAAATAGAATTAGCTTTATCACCGGTTCTCAAAAAAAAACAGGAAGCCTGCCAAGTTCACTCACTCTTCAACTATCAATATCCAATAGGCATTGGTGTATCAAACAAGCTACACGTTTTTCTGGAACAATCAGAGGGATATCAATACAAATTTACTGTTACCCTGCCGATGGAAATTCAAGAGGGTACCAAAGCTGCTTTCAGCGTTGATAAATTAGAAGATTGCTGCTGTATCATTACCCCAGGTTGCCTGAAAGAATCGAATTTCTATGCGACAATCCTTCATGAATTTGTCCACTGTTATCAGGATAGAACCTGTGAACAGGACTTGAAAGGTAAACTGGAGATATATCAACGTGCATTCAGTTCCCATAATTATATGTGGGAAATTAATCATGCGTTTCCATATACTCACCCTGATTATATAAAATTCTTCCGGAACATCTCCCGGTTAGATTATCATAAAACCATGGAAGCACTCTCAAAGCTTAAATCAACACTTGAAGTAATTCATTATGAGTACATGATATGGCAAATCTGGAAAGAAGGTTTCGCAAGGTTCATTGAAAACAAAATCCTGCGGATGAATAGAATCGTAGAAAACGATGGTGGAAACGAACCGGAAGACCCCAATAGAACATCCCTCTACTTCACAGGGGACAGGATCTGGAGACAACTGGAACTTCAGGATGCAAATTTGATCGAAGATATCGAGAAAGCATTTTACGTTTTGAAAGGCAACTTTCGTTTAACCACTGAATGAATCCGGCAGGTGGAAACCGCTTTCAGGTCACTACAGCACGCGTACAACCAGTATTTATGGTACAGGAAGAACTTCCTCAGGAATAACAATTTGTTCTTTTGATAACATCCATGTTGCTGCTGCAGTGTTCATAGTTCTTTCCAACAATTGCTGAAAACGATCATACTGGTAAAGTGATACAGCGCCTTCTCCCGCTGATCAAGCAGTTTTCGGAATACTTGCTTCTACTTGAAATGGTACAGAAGGATGATGTTTCCCTTGTACGCAGGTCTTTTCTCTCCCTTTATTTCCATCTCAACACCAAGGGTCACTCTGGTGATTCCCCTGAGATTGCGGAGACCGTTTACTGTCAGTATCAGTCGCACCTCGCTGTTAACGAGAACAGGTGTACCGAACCTCAGGTTTTCAACGGCGTAGTTAACGGTCATCTCTGAATTCTGCACCTCGATTATCTCGTCAAGAAGAGCGGGCAGAAGTGAAACTGTCAGAAAACCGTGTGCTATCGTTGCCCCGAACGGCGATACTGCGGCTCTTTCCGGATCAACATGAATCCACTGGTGATCGCTGGTTGCATCGGCAAAAGCATTAATAGTGTCCTGGGTTATCTTTTTCCATGGCGACCGGCCTACCTCCCTGCCGTCAAACCTCTCCACATCCGCATGGGACGCTATTAGTATTTTATCACTCATCTGTTTTTCCCTCCAGATCAAATTCACCGGTACTTAGCAAAACAAGAACACACGCATTTCTGGTTATTATACCTGCTTCTGCAAGCCTGCGGGAAAGCTCTATGCTTTCCGTACCTGGATTGAAGATTACCTGAGATGGTGCGATTCTTACCAGATGCCCTATATCCTGTGCCAGCAGCTCAGCCCTTATGTATACAACAGCAGTGTCTATTTTCTCACTCACGCGGGAAAGACTGTGTACTGTAGGCTCTTCAGTTTCTATTTCTGAAAATGGATGAACAGGTATTACCCTGTACCCTGAATCTGTCAGTCTGCCCATTGCCATGTTTGAATACCGGTCTGGCTTGTTGCTTGCACCAATGATAAGTACCGTACTCACTTACCCTTCACCATCCATTTCAACAGCGGTTTTGCCGGAGGTTTTCTCCCGTAAAATACATCGTCCAACCCTTTAAGCACCCATCCGGCCAGACGGTAACGAAGGGCAAGGGTCTTAAGCGGACCCCACGGGTGGCCCATGGGACACACAGCAAGACACTTCCCGCAGTCTGTTCCCACCGAGTTCCAGTACATGAAACACCTGTCGGCATTGAGTTTTTCCAGCCGGTCAGGGTTAATAGCTCTGCTGGGACAGTTAACTGCACACTTCCTGCAGACTCTACAGAAAGACAGAAAATCCGTGGACGGTTTTTCCTCAGACACCTGAAGTTCCATGTTCGTTGTAACAACGGAAAACCTCACCCTCGGACCGTACTTCCTTGTAAGAAATATGCTGCTCCAGCCGAATCCGCCAAGCCCTGCGTCCAGGGCGAGCAGCGGGGCGACAACCTGATAATCCCCGTCGATATGCGCTCTGGACGAATACCCCATATTCCGGATAAAAGCAGCGAGTTGAACTGCCCATACACCGCTTTCCGCATACCTCAAACCAGTTTCAATAACCTCCGGTGACAGAGGAGCGGTGGAGGTAAACTCTGGTTTCATTTCCGAGCACAGAACAACTGCATAACTGTGCTCTGCCTGTATTTCAGCCCCGTAGTTTCCTGCTCCTCTTCCTGAATGAGAATAGTAGTGAACCGGTTTTACTTTTGTTATACCGTAGCATTTCACGCCGTAAAGCTTCATCAGTCTGCGAAGATACTCGGTAAGAAACCGTGGATCTCCCGCCTGTGCTCTTTCTGTCACCGGACCATCCACTGCTCCCTTCAAATGCTGCAGCAGGTAAAAGCTGGCATCGGCAGCTGCAGAGTTAAGCCGGTGGTAGTATCTGCTGTTTTTTGAAAGAAGCCCCGGAAGAGCTCTGGTTCTGGTATCAACATCTTCTTTGTGGGGATTTTCTGTGTAGTAACTGGTGTAAGCATCAGAACCCGGTTGTAACCTGTAACGGGCAAAAGAGATGTTTCTTTCGTCAAATCTTGTATTTCCGTCTGAACTGGTGTTGCGCTTTTCTGCAGGATAACGAAAAACAAACACAGCTACAGCTGCCAGGGCAGAAAAGGTAACGACACAATAACTAAACACCGTACTGTTTCGCAGCAGAAAAAAAGCAGTGGATAAGATAACTGCAGTCAGTACGGAAATAATTCCCGCCCTTATCTGCCCTGCTTTGAAATTCACGGTGGCAAAAACTGCCGTTAACAGAACTGTCACCCCGCTCAACACAAAAAACGAATATTGCAAACTGCTTTCCAATCTCTGGCACCTGTAAAAATAATTTCAGGCCAAACATAGTAAATTGTATTCCTATTGACAGCTTGAACAAGCTGACAGTATTGTAAATGCACTAATTGCAAGTCTTTTCTCAGAATCGAAAGGACATTTCATTGCCTCTCAGAAAACAGGCTGCAGTGATGTTCACCGATGTGGTCGGCTTTACATCCATGATGGAACGATCAGAGGAAGAAGCCATGCAGGTTCTGGACACGAAGATGTCTGTTGTACGCAGGGTTGTTGCATCCCTTGGAGGTCGTCTGATAAAGGAGATGGGAGACGGTACACTTTGCGTATTTCCAACAACCTCCGATGCTGTGGCAACAGCTGTTCGTATCCAGAATGCTCTGCAGAAAGAAACCTTCAGGATACGGATCGGTATCCACTGTGGAAGCGTTCTTTTCGGAGACAGTGATGTATTTGGCGACACGGTAAATGTAGCTTCACGACTTGAGCAGAAGGCACCCGGGGGCGGTATACTGCTCAGCGGAGAAGTACTTTCCTGTATTCCTGAAGAAAACAGAATGGCCACTGTCAACCTTGGTCTTACCAGGTTGAAAGGGCTGGGCAGACTGCTTCAAATTCATTTCCTGGGCAGTAACAGCACAGCTGTACAGAAACTTGGAGACATGATTCCGGAAGTACAGACCGGACCGCTGGTAATTTCTGTATTCCCTCTTTCAAACACGGGAGAACCTGAAGATGAATTCTATGCCTACGGTATCTCGGCAGATCTGCTAAGTGATCTGGCCAGGGCGAACTCCATCTCTGTGGTGCCTGTGACCTCTCTTCTCAAAGCCATGAAAGGCGGAAACAGCACTGAGGATGTTGCCCGCAGGTTCGGCTCGTCTTTTCTCGTAAAGGGAACTATTGCACGAGTCGGAGAACAGATGAAGCTTTCGCTCACTGTGAAAACTGTCGATTCAGATCGTACTGTATGGGCAGATACATGGCTGGAGGAAATAGATGACCTGCCTCTGATCAAGGGAAAACTTGCAGACAGCATTCTGAAAGCCCTGGGCAGGGATCCCCATCAATACCCCGGTATAACAGATGTAGAGGTAAATTCTCTGTCTGTCTACGAAAAGTACCTCCAGGCAATGCACCTGTGGAAAAAGAAAGAAAACAAACAGCATATCCTTCAGACAAGAAAATTGATCGAAGAAGTGATTGAAAGTGAACCTGTAATGATTCCAGCCAGAATTATGCTGGGGACAACCTACAGAGAAACAGGCGATTACTCGACCAGCCTGACGATTTTTCGGGAAGCCCGGGAGATTGCAGAAGCAGAGAACAACCAGTCCGGTCTTCTTGATACTTTCCGGGCAATAGGGATTTCCCGCTGGTTGAAAGGTGAACTTACCAGAGCCCAGACAGCATACAACAAAGCAATGACCCTTGCCGAAAAGCTTCACAACAGAATGCTGCAGTGCAGCCTGTTGAACAACACCGGCCTGATAGACTGCGACAGATCACTGTTTCCGCAAGCTCTGGAAAAACTGGAGAAGAGCCTTTCCATGGCCGAGAATCTTGGCTCAATAGACGGACAGGCCCGCTCACTCTGTAATATAGGCCTGGTGTACTGGCGAAGCGGCAAAGCCTCAGAGGCACTGGATTACTACAAAAGATCACTTCGTCTGGTAGAAACTATAAATGATGTATCCGGCCAGGCGAACCTGCTTACCAATATAGGTCTTATCCACAATCACAGAGGCGAGCAGGAACAGGCATACGAAATTGCCTCAGGCAGCATGAAACTGTCACAGGATCTGGACGACAAACGGGCAGTCTGCCGGGCACTGAACAACATGGGCAGTGTTATGCTTGTTCTGGGCATGTTCACGATTGCTGAAAAGCACTTTACCGATGCCCTGTCCATCGCCCGGAAAATCGGGCTTAAACAAATGGAAGGGTTGCTTACCACAAACACAGCAATGCTGATCATGCTGAAAGGAGATTCCGCAACGGCGGAAAACCTCTTTCATGCATCAATGAAGATCGCAGAGGATGTGGATGACAAAGAAGGGATAATTGAGAATTCCAAATACATCGCAGAAATACTGCTGGAGGGAAAAGAGGCATCACAGGCTGCTGAGATCATACGCAGCGCTCTGGAACTGGGATTTAAATACGGCTTGACAGCTGAGACCGCCGAACTAGAAACTGATCTTGCTGTCGCTCTTGTTAAAAACGGTTCGTCTGTCAAAGAGGTTCTGGAACAGTTGGAAAAAGCTCAGAAAACAAAAGTTAAGAACACCAGGAACCTTCCCGGAATCTATTGGAAATGGTCAGAAATCTGTAGTTCTCTTGCAGACAACCAGTCTCTTTCAGCCGGTAAGGCAGAACAGTTACGCACCCGGGCAGCGAAGTGGCGCAGTACCTCAAGGGATGTAGTACTTGAGGCAGCAAAAAAGCTGAAATCGGAAGAATACAGGAATTCATTTATGCACAACATACCCCTGCACCACCGGATACTGACATCTTCCGTTTAAATCAATCAGACTGAAACTCCTGTGTGTCGTAACTGCGGCAAATTGGAGGTCAGGAAATGTGGTAGTATGTTTACCGCTAGTTGTAACACACATCTGTTCGGGAGGTCTGCAATGAGAGAATTAACTGTGGAAGAAATTATCAGGTACGCACAAAGGATTGAAAAAGAATCATACAACTTCTACAAAGAAGCTGTTAAACGATTCTCCCCTGGGAACCTCAGGAATACAGCAGACGAACTGGCTGAGTCAGAAATGCTTCACCTCAACCGTTTAAGAAAACTGCTTGAGGAGAAAAAACTCACAGAAGCGGACCTTGAACACCGTGTTTCATTCGATACCACACAATACGACCAGCTGGTAAACACGGAGAAAATACCTGAGAACGCCTCGGTAGCAGAAATTTTAAACACCGCTCTCCTGAGAGAAACGAAAACAGCCGAAACCTACAGGCTCTTCCTTTCCTTTACCGGAATCTCAACAGAGTTATCAGACCTCTTCGAATATCTTTACTCCCAGGAGGAGGGTCATGCCACTTTGATCAGAAACAAACTGAACAGGGAGTGACACATTGTACACAACCTCCGGAAACACTCATCGCTTGTATCCGAACCTTTTCATCAGTTCAACTCTGGCGTTAACATCCTCTTCACACTCAACTGCCGTAGGTGGCCCTCCGTCTATCACACCCAGGATGCCTCCACCCTGCTGTGTTCTGGCAACCAGAACCTGAACGGGGTTTGCAGTGGCGCAGAAGATGCTGCAGACCTCAGGAACAGCCTTGATCCTGTCCAGAATCTGAATGGGAAATGCCTCCCCAAGAACAATGATGAAACAGTGACCTGCGGCGATTCTCAGAAGGTTGTCTTCGGCGATCTTTTTCAGTTCCAGATCGTTACCGTCACTGCGGATCAGCCGGGGACCGGACGCTTCACTGAATGCCAGTCCGAAAGGGCTTCCCGGTATGGATGCTGAAACAACTTCAAACAGATCCTCCACAGTCTTTATAAAATGAGACTGTCCAAGAATGATGTTGCACCCTTCGGGAAACTTGAGATCCAGCACTTCTATGTTGAAATTCATCGGTTTATCCCCTCGAACAGGTGCTTTACTTCCGGCACACCTCCCTGGAGAATCATATATCCGTCGGGAGGCTCTCCTTCTGTAATGTCTCCTCCAACCGGTGTAAGCATTATTTTCTCCACCTCTTCAGGGTCATCGGTAACACCCATTGCCCAGCCAAGCTTGATGTAGGCCGCTTCAGGCAGCATGTTGCCCAGGGGAACAACTCCCCTCTGCATAAGAAGTCTTCCTGTGTCGTACACATACATCTGTGCAAAACCCCACAGGGTCTGAACGGTCATGAACACATGAACACCGGCTTCAGTTGCCCGGCGTATCGGTTCATACAGGGCCTTGTTCACATGGCCAAGGCCGGTTCCGGCAATGATGATACCTCTGTAACCATTGTCGACCATGGAATCAATCATGTCTGCTTTCATGTTGGGATAGTAGTAGACCATTCCAACCCTGTCATCAAACACCGGACGTATCAGAGGTTTGCGGGCAGGATCTCTTTTTATGTAGTCTTTCTTCAAAAAGGTAAAACTTTCTCTGTCAACCATTGCAAGGGGTCTGTCACCGATGGTTCTGAAAGTGCTTCTGTAGCTGGAGTGCATCTTTCTTACCTGAGGGCCTCTGTGAAGCAGACCGTACTGATCACTGGTAGGACCGAACATGCACACCACTACCTCTGCGGCATCAAAGTATGCAGCTGTTCGCGCGGCATGTATCAGATTGAGGGCAGCATCACTTGACGGGCGGTCGCTGGATCTCTGGCTGCCCACTAGAACGACCGGAACGGGAAGGTTCTGACACATGTATGTAAGTGCCGCAGCAGTGTGGCTGAGTGTGTCTGTGCCGTGGCCGATCATAATCCCGTCTACACCGTTCTCAATTTCTTTTTCAATGGCCTTTGCCAGAATAATGTACTGCTCCGGCCCCATGTCTTCACTGAATATGCCAAAAAGCTTTTCTGTTTTAAGGTTGCATATATCGGCAAGCTCCGGCACTGCTCCATACAGTTCACCGGGAGAAAATGCTGGAATCACGGCACCTGTCTTGTAATCAAGCCGGCTTGCAATAGTACCTCCGGTGCCAAGCAGCTTAACATTGGGGTGTGACGGGTCAAACGGGAACTCCTGTTCGGCTATCTGGTAGTGAGCCTCCCTGGAACCCAGAATTTTCACACCGGTAACCTTTGAGGCGGAAATGCCTATGTTGTATCCCGTTGCAAGTTTAATGACAATGTGTTCCGCATCGGCGGTTTCACTTCTGGGAAGAACAACACCTTCGAAGGTGTTTGAACCTGCCGTAAGAACCACATCGTCCCACACGCTTATTCCAAACTTTTCCATCATTTCTCTGGTTACACCTCTGTAACCCTTGAAAACATCTTTGCTCATCCCTGCCCCTTAGAAGCGCCGTCTCTTTCTGGCGCCAGGTATATTCATCTGTTTCCGGTAGTTGGCCACCGTTCTTCTTTTTATTGCTGTTCCACCGCTGTTCAGGATGTCGGCAATTCTCTCGTCACTGAGTGGCTTCGCCTTGTCCTCACGGTTTACAATCCTTGTTATCTCCTCTTTCACCGAAATTGCGGTAACGGATGCGTCGGCGCTTCCTCTGCTGAAGTAATAGCGCATTTCATGTATTCCCTGTGGAGACTGTACATACTTGCCATTTATCGCCCTGCTGATCGTTGACTGGTTGAATCCAAGAGCCTTTGCCGCCTCCTGAAGTGTAAGCGGTCTCAGCGATTCAATTCCGTGGAGAAGAAACTCCATCTGCGTTTCCACAATGAAGTAAGCTATTTTCATTACAGTTTCCTGACGCTGCTTAATGGCTTTGATGAACCAGCTCGCCCTTTTGAATTTCTTCTTTACATAGTTTTTTTCCACTGTTTCAGTGGATGGCGACTCAAGCAGACGACGGTTTCTACTGCTTATGGAAAGGTGCGGAAAGCGGTTGTCGTTGAGAAATACCATGAACTTCCCATCGTGCCGTTCAATAATGACATCAGGAATTACCACTGTGCCGCTGCTGCCGGCAAACTCAGACCCCGGCCACGGGTTGAGCTCCTGAATCTTCTGTATCGCAACTTCAACCTCATGAGGTGCAACTGCAAGAGTTGCAGCTATGGACAAAACCCGCCTCTCTGCAAGCTCCGGGAAACACCGGTCTATGATCTTGTATTCAAGACTTTCAGCAGCAGATTCTCCCAGCTTCCCTGAAAGCTGAAACAGAAGGGCCTTCCTGGCTGAGAACTGTGCAACACCGGCAGGATCAAAGTTCTGAACGATACCCACAGCCCTGGTCATGATCTCCAGTTCCCCGTCCCACCCGGCAGCGAGTTCGGTAAAGTCCATGGACAAAAGTCCGTTCCTGTCCAGAGAGTATATCACATACACAACGGCATTCTCCAGCTCGCTTGAAACCTCAAGTCCGTCAAGCTGGGAGAGCAGAAAACCGCTGAGAGTTTCGGGACTGGCAGCTTCCGGATGCCACTGTTCCTCTTCCCGGAATCTGGTTGATGGTGCAGTTCCAATGCTTTCGTCTATCTCCTTCAGTAAATCAAGAGGATCCTGTTCTTCAGAATCTTCTCTCTCCGGCTCTTCACTCTGTGTTTCTTTTTCCTGCTGTTTTTCAGGAGCATCGTCTTTAACCTCCAGCAAAGGATTCTCAGACAGTTCTGTGGCAATAAGACCGTCCAGTTCAAAAGAAGACATCTGCAGTATCTCCAGCTGCTGGCGAAGAGTCTGTGTGATAGCCAGCTTCTGTACCTGAGACAACCTGATCTCTGTTCTAAGCTCTGGCATATTAAAGCGAGAACCTTTCACCAAGGTATATTTTGCGTGCTTCCGGATTGTCTGCAAGCTCCTGCGCTGAACCTGAGATAAGCACCCTTCCATCGTACATTATGTAAGCTCTGTCTGTTATTGCGAGAGTTTCCCTGACACTGTGATCCGTAATAAGAACCCCAAGCCCGCGCCTGGCCAGGTCTCTTATTATTTCCTGAATCTCGGCAACCGCAATGGGATCGATACCTGCAAACGGCTCGTCAAGAAGAAGAAATGCAGGCTCTGTTACAAGCGCCCGGGCAATCTCTACTCTTCGTCTTTCCCCTCCGGACAGTGTAAAAGCCTTCTGCTTTGCCAGCTTTGTTATTCCCAGTTCAGCGAGAAGCCGTTCCTGCCTTTTCTTTCTTTCTTTCTTTTTGAGCTTCATGGTTTCCAGGATACACATCAAATTATCTTCCACAGTCATCTTCCGGAAAACACTGGATTCCTGGGGAAGGTACCCCAGACCCAGCCGTGCTCTTTTGTACATTGGAAGACCTGTGATTTCTCTGTCATTCAGGAACACACTTCCAGAATCGGGTTTGATAAATCCCACGATCTGATTAAAAGTAGTCGTTTTGCCGGCACCGTTAGGACCCAGGAGACCAACGATTTCACCTGTTCTTACATCCAGACTTACACCGTTTACCACTTTGCGTTTCCTGTATTTTTTCACCAGGTTTTTAACTGTCAGCTGTACAATATCCCTGTTTTCAGTCACGGAATTCTCCACTCCAGCTGTATGTTCCCCGGACCGTTCCCCTGGCCATTATTTCATCCGCCTCACCCATGTCAAATCTAACAACTATTTCCTCTGCACTGATGGTGTTTACTTCAGTTCTAATCGAATCCTCCCCTGCAACATCGAGGACCGCACTCCCCTGAAGTACAAGACTGTCCAGATCTTCTCCGGAAGCAAGAAAAGCAAACTCCGCCCTCTGGGAACGAAAGCTGACCGTACTTCCCTGGTCTTCAAGATCGCCAGTGGCACCACCTTCTATCCTGAGAGAACTCAGCGCTCCACCGGTATCAAACAGAACCTCCATCCAGTCTCCACCTACGGTGCCCTCTTCGGTGGTTATCTCAGGTGAACCAATCAATTCCATTCTGTCTTCTTCCCCAAAGTATCTGAGGTACTCACTTGCACTTTCCATACCTCCGGGCTGCATAACAACGACAGCATTACCCTGTGCTTCCGCCCGCTCTCCCTCTTCAAAGAATTCCAGCCTGTCGGCAGTAATAACCGTTGTGTCGGCCCCGTCTATTCTTGTAAGCACCGGGTCCACAGTAACGAAAAGACTCTGCCTGTCTCTGTCATACAGAGCATACTCCCCCTGAACCATACCCAGCCAGTCTCCCTGAAGAACAACAGACCCCCTGGCAGTTGCTTTGTTTCTGAATCTGAACCAGTCCACCTGATCTGCAGAAAGGGTGGATGAACCGTCTGTTAAAACTGCATCACCCTGAAGAACCATGACTCCTGTTATCCTTGAATATGAAAGGTAGTAGCCCCTTGCTGTAAGTGTATCGGCATCCACATGAACATTGCCTGTAAATTCTGCTCTCTCTGAATCCTGGTATATGGTGGCAGAATTGGATGTTACCGTAACCTGATCATCTGTAACCACCACATTCCCGTTGAGTTCCAGTAGCGATTCTCCATTTTCAAGCTCTGTTGTTGAAGCATTGTCGGATGTTACCGTAAACACTCCGGCAACCGAGACAGTAAACACAACAAATACAATCACCATCGATTTATTCATCAAACGGCAGCTCCCCTGTGGTAACAGCAGTGAACGAATCACGAACGATCACATCTCCCACTGCGCTCAGGCCGGTATCGAGAATAACTCCCCTGCCGTTGAGGGTGGTAACGGTACCGGTGCTCTCCGGTATGACAAATGTAACCAGACAATCCGTTTCAAATGTTTCCATGGAATCAGACCAGTTGAGAAGATCCGTGTCAAGCGTTCTGCCGTTAACATTCTCAGCATGAACATTTCCCCAGAGTACCGTTAAACCGTTCACAAGATCTGAAGTAGCAGTGTCGCTCCTGACAAAGCTTTCCGGGACATCATCCTTGTAAAAAACGATGTTTACCTCTGTGATAAAAAGAAGGCTGTCTGCCTCACGGTAAACCGCAGAATCGCCTGAAAGCATCCAGTCTCTGATTCCGTTCTCCGCCTGCACCAGTCTGAATTCCGCGACTGTCTGAATCTGCCCGTTTTCGTCAGTCCACTGATCCGGTTCACTGCCGCAGGCCACGAGGACAAGCAGTCCAGCCACGGCAAAACACTTTACCGCTCTCATCAGAATCCCAGAGCCAGTGCATCGTGCAGGTAAACAACACCCACAGGTTTCGACTGGTGATCGATCACTACCAGTGAAGTAATTCCATGCTCTTCCATGGTTTGAACCGCCAGAGCCAGCAGCTGGTCACCTGACACAGTAACAGGATCCACTATCATGGCTTCACCCAGAGACATCTCTGCTATATTCACTCGGTTCTTCATCAGTCTGCCCAAGTCACCGTAAACGAAAATTCCCAGTATTGCTCCAGCCCCGTCTACAGCGATGCACAGACCTCTGTGCTGTGTCATCAGTTCGACTGCACGGGACAGAACGGTGTCCGGTGAAACAACCGGCAACTCTCCGGTAACCATGATATCGGAAACCCGCATAAGAAGTTTCCTGCCCAGTAAACCGCCGGGATGAACATTTGCAAAGTCTTCCGCAGTAAAGCCGGACAGGTTCAGCATAGCCATTGCCAGGGCATCACCCATGGTCATCATTGCAGTTGTGCTGGCTGTGGGAGCAAGGTTATAGGGGCAGGCTTCACTCATATCGGGCAGCTTCAGAACAACTTCTGCAAACCGGCCGAGAAGCGAGTTCTCATTAACCACCATTGCAACTACAGGAATACTGAGGCTTCTCAAAACCGGGAGAAGAGCCGCAATTTCAGATGTGTCTCCGCTCTTTGAGAGAACAAGAGCAGTGTCTCCTTTTGCCAGAATACCGGCGTCGCCGTGAACACTGTCTGCAGGATGAAGAAAGTATGCCGGCGTTCCTGTGCTGGTCATGGTTGCAGCTATTTTTCTGGCAACAAGACCTGACTTGCCAACTCCGCAGACGATAATTTTGCCCTGTGACCTGTGGAGCAGCTCAACAGCCATGGGGAATGACTGCCTGTTGAGAGGCAGTGTGGCTTCAAGCCACTTTATCTCTACACCGAAAACTCTCTCTGCTTCTGTGTACAGATCATTCACCGGTGGCCCCCAGAATCAATTCAGCAATCTCCCGAACTGCCCCGTCACCGCCATTTGAATCGGCCACAACAGAGCAGATGTTTTTCACCTCAGCTGCTGCGTCGCGGGGGCAGGCTGATATTCCCGCAACATGCATTGCAGGAATATCTTTTCTGTCATCTCCCATAAACAAAACAGAATCCAGTAGAATTCCAAGATGCTC
>JAGGYZ010000167.1 GCA_021162285.1 Candidatus Fermentibacteraceae bacterium | reverse complement strand
CAGTCTAGGGCGACTTCATGTACTGTATGACGGCGGTTTTGAAGGAATGGAAGTGTTCTACGCCGTCTGGAGTCCATCTCCTGATTCGGGTTTCACAACAGAATACAAATGGATTATTGAGGGAGCGAATGACGGAGGCGTCATTCTAGTTGATGGGAACAGGGTGCATGTGGTTGTGCAGGATTCGCTGGTTCACAATTATCTCTACATTCAATATGATCTTGAAGGAAATACCGTAGTCCCTCTGACTGATTTTACATCAGTCTACATGGCCAACTGTTCGAGATTCCCTGTACTTCAAATCGATTCAGAAAGAAACTTGCTTATCATTGAGGAAGCGTTTCTTGATCCGACACAGACTATCTATTTCTGGAAGCTTGATGGAGAAACAGGAGATGTTCTCATTGACGTCAAACCCCTTGTTATTCCAGAGCCGCCTGAAATGGATACTAGTGTCGATTTTATAGTTTCTGCCTTACCGGAGCCGGACAGATTTTACCTGTTCTGGTGCGGCTATGCAGCTGAAAACAAAATGTTTTATAAGGTGTTTGATTCAGAAGGGAATACAGTTGTGAGTTGGCAACTTGCATATGATTATTCCGATGAAGATCCCGAAGACATTCACAATCCGCATGGAGTCGTCGATACAGCTGGTAATCTGTTTGTCATATTTAGTCAAGTAGAAACCGAACCTCAGATAGATTACTTTCCCACCTTCTGCTGGTTCGACTACAGCACACTCGGGATAGAGAATTCATCCTCAGACATGTCCTGTGAGGCTCAGTTCACCGTTTCTCAGAATCCTGTTACCGGTTCGGTTACTGTGTTCAGTGATATAGACTCTCCCATGAGCCTAAGGGTTTTCGACCTGGCCGGAAGGGAAGTCTCTTCTATCAGTGTTTCAGGTGGCATCGGAGTATGGAATGGAACAGGCTTCTCTGGGGAAAAGCTGCCCGCAGGCATTTACAATATTATAGATATATCAGGATATATAGAACGGATTACTCTGCTTGATCAGTGATATTCTGCTGGCACGCCCAACTTCGGCTCACTCGAACAAGAACAGGTGTTGTCTTTACTCTGAGTTGCCCTCGTCCTGACTTGCCGGTTGTATCCTCTAACACAAGAACCTACCGTAACCCTTTGATATATGCCAGAGAGTTGAATGATGAGCTGGTCGGTGACAATCTTACCAGAAAACAGCTTGCCGAAAGGCATGGAATTTCTTCTGACAGGGTAACTCAGTGGCTGTGTCTGTTGAAGCTGCCTGAGGAAACGCAGAAGCAGATTGAAGCTCTTGGAGATAACTGGGAAAAACAGCTGGTCACAGAGCGAGAGCTGAGAAGGATCCGGAAAGAAGATTACTGAATTAGTGCGGAGAAGCGATCTCTGCCTGAACTCTTCTCCATGCCTCTATACAAAGTGAACACCCTTGACACGCCCCCCCTATGCTCCTCCATATTCGAGAATAAACTGTATGCATATTTAACCAAAGGTGTAAAAATGAGAATTTCAACTTCTTCTCTTGTCACTATTATCGTTTTTATTCACGGGATGTTTTCTGTGGTAAAAGCCGGTGCCCCTCCAGAAAACTCGATCCCAATAATTGCAGACCGACCAAATTTCAACACCGTTAATCTCGAATTATTCTTACAGTTGTCATGGCACTACTTCAATGTCCTGCAGGCTGGAGATCAGACCGCCGAACAGATATTTAATGAATTGCTCCCTCCTGCTAACCAAACAGGAATGTTTCTCTGCATTGCACCCGTTCCTATTCAAAAATGGGGACACTGGCCTGGAACATTCACAGGACGATTTTCTGAAAACGCTTTCTCTGGCTCAACAGCGTACGGCAGACCGGTATGGTACGGAATTACCTATGGGGGTACAACTTTCCAGAAAGATACTGTTCTTGAATACTTCTCAGCCATCGAGTTTAAAGATTCTCTAGAGAAGAATGTTCAGATAATGGACAGTCTGTTCGGAGCAGAAAACCAAGTTTGGTTCTACAACACATTCGACGAGGGTCCAAACAGACAATGGAATCATATGATGCACGATTCGGTATATAACCCCTCCACTGGAGACTCTGTAGCAACATACATCGATGACTTCATTCCCAATATGTTTACTCAAGCCCTCGGTCAGGATTCACTGCCTTCCCTTGAGAAGATAGATCCGGAAGGTGTGTTTTCCTGGCTAAAGTATGAAGTCGAGCACGGGGACACCGCTCATACTGTGGTATCTGTGTTTGGATTATTCCACAATTTTGATTGGTGTGGACATCAGATACGCTACGGTACTTTCACTGACCAGGTCAATGCAATTAGAGCTTACCTCAACATGGAGTATCAGGGGTTCGGCACTCCCACTCTACCCCTAAAAGTGCAAAATCGACCGCAATTCTTCATCTGGGATTGTTATCCGTACAGATTAGTCGGCACAAACTGGCTTTCCTATCACTCATCCTACCAGAATCAGGTTTGCGGCTGGCAAGATACTTTGCTTCTGGCTCATTTTGAGGAAGGAATGGATTCCACATTCATAACGGTTAGAGATGTGGCTATTGAACAGGAGAGGGATATTCCGGTATACTACTATCCGCAAACGATAGGTACATGTGGTGGAGATGTAATGTGGGAGATTACACAACCCCTGGCACCCGATACACTTATTAGCTACTGGACATACTCCGGTCGATTCCCCACACCGCAGGAATTCCTGCTGAACTGTAACCTTGGTTTAATTCGCGGTACAGTGGCCCTGTTCCCATACTGCACAAGATCCTACACTGGAACCACATCACAGGGAGAATCTTACTACACCGCAGGCTATCTGGACAACAACAATATGCCGTTTGATGCTCCCTATGAAGAATGGGTTTACACAGACCGCTGGCGGTCGGATTACGCTGTGATTCCGCCTGACTCATTTCCACCGTTCTCCGACTCATGCCGGGTATGTGGAGATTTCGACCCTCTCTGGGATCTTCCTGAAAGACCGACCACAACCGGTGACAGACTAACTGAAGATTACCTAATGTGGAAATTCTCTGCATATGCAAGAAGATGGAACAGCTTTCGTGATACCTTTGGGCAAATAGCGGCAGTTGCACCGGAACTTACACAACTGCATTGGTGGCAAGGTCATGAGAACTGTCTTGTAATAAGTTTAGGCTCGGGTATTTATCGCTATCTTCAACCCCATGTCAGGTTTTTCAGTGATAACTATGAGAATCCCTATGCTTTCTATATCAACCGGGATTGTTACTATTCTGCAAGTCCTGTGAAAATCACTGCGTTTGCTGACAGTCTGCCCTACGAAGTCGGATTCATTTCTAAAATACTGGATCACAGCAGACGATTCCTGATTCCTATTGAGCAAAATATGGACAATGATTTCTGGACTTTCAGAGATACTCTTGATGCAGGCCAGGGAAGACTGGTGCAGTTTTTCGACGGCAGTCTTCCGGCCGATATTAGAATCACTCAACCTGATATTTCCGCAAGTGGTGGTGGTATTCTAAATACCCATGAATACCGTTTTTCAGTTGAAACCGCCATTACGATCAATGCAACATTTTTTAATATGGGAACCGTGTCTGCTTCAGATGTGATTGTAATGCTTAAGGACAGCACTACTAACTCGGTTCTGGCAACAGACACTGTCAGCTTCAGCGGTCTTTCAGGGGCATACCAGTGTGACAAGCAGACAGCCAGCTTCTTCTGGCAACCTGATTCTGATGATATAGGTATTCATATTCTGAAGGTTGTTGCCGGTGCCATATCCGGCGAACCGGACACTAATGACAACAGTACTCAGGTAGTGTTTCAGATAATACCTAGAGACTATGCAAAAACTGTGCTTAACAATCCCTGGGACATGACTGAGGCATCCGGGGCAGCACCTCCTGCATGGCATACAAATGACTTGATCTCAGTATCAGGATGGAATTCAACATTTACTGATTCAATCAGCGGAATGTTTGAAGGAACAATCCCCGACCCGTCCAGATTCAACAAAATTGAACTCAACCTCAGCAGTGGTAGCGCAAATTACATCCCGACAAGGCTGTATGATCAGTTCAGCATGATAGCCAAAGCAGAACACGAGTTGACGGTAACAGTTCACTGGCAGTATAAGAATCTTAGGGAGCAGAGCCTGGTGCTGGGAACCACCATAGACTCCGACTGGGGTGAGCTTGGCCCTATCGATCTTAATTCAGGATCTTCCGGGTGGGCAAGTGAGGATGTGCGGCGTTTGTGGCTTGAGTTTTCAGGAACGAACCTTGATACAGATGTTCGTATTGGCTGGATCAAGCTCACCGAGTGAGGAAACAAGATGATCGATCTTATGATTAGCGCACTTGTAACGGGAATTCTCCTGCAAATTCCCGGAACTCCTTCGATTGAGTGGATAGCCTACTATGATGACGCTTCCTATTCTGAGTTCCTGCATTGTATTGAGACTGCCGACGGTGGATTCCTTGCAACTGGTTGGGACATGGCAGATTCGGGCTCATGCGTCACTTCAATTTACAAGTATTCTTCTGAGGGTGAACTTCTTTGGGAATCTGGCTCTTCCCAGTTCGAGGGCGAAACGGGATGCTGGGCTGAAGAGCTGCCAGACTCGTCACTGATTGTCGCCGGAAGATGCGGACTCCCCCAGGGTAATACTGTTGCTATTCTCCTGTACAAGACCGATTCTCAGGGAAATGAACTGTGGTCAAAAGCTTACGATTTCCCCGACTCGAATGAAACCCCGCACTGCGTGCTGCCATTGTCAGATGGAAGGCTGGCGGTATGCGGTGAAATTGCTCCTGTTCAACCTGGATACACCTGCTCTTTTGTCATGGTTACCGATGCCCAGGGAGACTCTCTGTGGACAGTGACACTTGATAGAAACTATGCGAACAGAGCAAACAGGATACTGGAGTATCAGAATCAACTCATTGTGTATGTCTTCTCCCCTATGGATACTCAAGGCGGTGGAATCAGAATCCTTTCCCTTAATTCTGACTCCGGAGAGATTCTCTGGGAGACGAGTGGCTATCCCTACGAGTTGAATTACGGAGACCTTGGCGGAGACATGACTCTTTCAACCGTAGAGGATGGTTTCACTTTTGTTACTGCCAGTTCGCCCCATATTGCTCACACAGATGAATACGGTACTCTTGAATGGTATTACGAGCTTCCCTACTGGTCATTCCCACTGGGACACTCTGTAAACAGTACCATGGACGGCGGCTATATCTACGGAGGTGAAAACACACCCGGGTGGCCTCCAGACGGAATCCAGGGAGGAATGGTGGTAAAGCTGGACAGCCAGGGAACCGTCCAGTGGGTTGATTTCGTCTATGAGATCCTAAACATTCAGTCCATCAGACAGATATCGACTGGGGGATACATTGCGTGCGGTGGAGAAGGCCCCGCAACACTAATCCGTTACGAGCCGGAAACCGGAATAGAAACAGCTCCCCCTTCAACAGCGGAGATCACCGCCCTTTCACCTGTTCCTTTCAATGGAGTACTTAATGTGAGCTATACTTTGAGTGATGCCGCTGAGGTAAAGTTTCTGGTGTTCGATGTTGCAGGAAGGCTGATTCACTCTTCGCCTGAGGGTTTCCTTCCGGCAGGTGAGCACAACTGGGTCTGGAACGCTGCAGGGCAGCCTTCAGGCTGCTACCTGGTAAGGCTTCAGACTGGGTCACAGAGCTCTTCAAGGTATTGTGTGCTATTAGAGTAAGGTTGGATTTCATATGAAAAACAGATCTGCTTATGCTTTTACACTGCTGCTTGTGCTGTCATGTGGTGACAATCCATCTGATCCGGGGAACATCCCTTATAGCGATTTCGATATCTTCATTCCCAACGGGGACTCCCAGTGGATGCTCTGGGAAACAGGAGTACCCGTTGAGTACGATGTGACGGCAATACAAGACTCGTACCTGATAAAACTGGAACTGGTAAAGAACGATACCCTTACAACCGATTTCGGGGACTGGGTATTCAACACTGGAAGCGCCACAGTGAAGGCACAGGTACCCGACACCCTGGGAATGGGGAATAACTACAGACTGAGAATTCTCACCGTCGAAGGCGACACAGCGTACAGTGCCTCTTTCTCCATCCAGGGGTACTCTCTGGGCGAGTTCGTGGAAGTACCTGCAGGGTCTTTCCTCATGGGTTCCCTGGAGGAAGAATGGTATCACCAGCCCAGTGAAGCTCCCGCTCATACAGTTACATTTGAAAACTCCTTTGAGATACTGGGAAACGAGGTCATGCAGGCGACATGGGAAAATGTAATGGGTAACAACCCTTCAAACTGGGGCACAGACAGCTTTCCGGTGGAATCAGTAAGCTGGAACGATTGTCAGGTTTTCGTTGAAACACTAAGTGCCATGGATTCCCTTTACAACTACAGACTACCAAGTGAAGCCGAATGGGAATACGCATGCCGTGCAGGAACCGGCACCTGGTACTATTGGGGCAACAACAATTCTCCTGACACCGTCAGTCAGTATGCGTGGTACAGTTCCAGCTCCAGTGGTCATCCCCACTGGACCAGTACCCTTGAACCAAACAGCTGGAATCTTTATGACATGTCCGGCAATGTCTTTGAATGGTGTCAGGATGTATACCACGAGAACTATGAAGGTGCTCCAGCAGATGGCAGTGCGTGGGTTACCGGAGGTCTTCAGGGTTACAGAGTTCAAAGGGGTGGAAGCTGGAGCAACAACGCCCAATTCCTTAGAAACGCGACCCGGAGCAAGCTAAGTGAAGGGCAGGTAAGTATCAGTACCGGATTCAGGGTTATTCGTGAAATTGGACCCTGATAACTAAAGATCATCCTAGTGGTCATTGGTATTATCTGCTGGCACGTCGGGAGACTGTACACTCGAACCTCAGCCAAACCTCTAAAAGCACTGTGTATACAGCGTATGGACATTCCTGTCCGCAAACACAAAAAGACATACCGTAACCCTTTGGTATATGCCATGGAGCTTCAAGATGAACTGGTTCGAGACAATCTCACCAGAAAACGGCTTGCAGAAAGGAATGTAATTTCTTCTGGCCGAGTAACCCTGTGGCTGTGTCCGTTGAAACTGCCGAGGAAACGCAGAAGCAGATTGATGCTCTTGGAGATAACTGGGAAAAACAGCTGATCACAGAACGAGGGCTGAGAAAGATTCAAAAAACCTCATTCGAGGGAGCACTTGCCAACCCAACCCAGGCAAACGCTCTTTATCTCAATGTTGGTTCAAGCTCTTCCGATTACATCAATGCCGATATTTACAGCAATCTCAGCCTTGCTGGCAGATCAAGTGTTAAAACAGCCATTGAGCTGCACTGGGTGGATTCACACAACAACACCGGCAGTGTTGCTATTGGAGATACGCTTCGGGTAATTGCCAGTGACATCGAACCCATTGATCTTTCAGACTTGACAGGCACATGGAGTGGAGATATCAAGAAGATATGGCTGGAGTTTACCAGCCCTAATGCAATCAGCCCTGCTGATGTACGCGTTGGGTGGGTAAAGCTTACGGAGTAGGAGGTGATACCCGTGAGATACAGACATTCATCATTGACACTCCTTGTT
>JAGGYZ010000292.1 GCA_021162285.1 Candidatus Fermentibacteraceae bacterium | reverse complement strand
GACTGCTGCTTCTTTCTGGTCAGCCGTCTCTCTCTGGACGCTCTGGTAGGTTTTACCGGCTTCCTCTTCTTCGGTTCAACAACAGCCTGTGAAACAAGCTCTTCAAGTTTCCGCAGGGCAGCATTCATATTCATAAGCCTGCTGCGGTACTCCCGGGATTCTATAACTATTTCCCCGGAACCGGTGAGCCTTTTCCCCGCCAGTTTCTTCAGCCGCTCGGCAGCTTCTGGGGAAAGTTTTCCAAGGGCTACCGTGTAGCGGAGCTGAACCGCTGTTTCTGTTTTGTTCTGATGCTGCCCCCCCGGGCCTCCTGCCCGAAGATAGGCCCACGATATGGCAGCTTCGGGAATATCCGCCATCAGTTTTTGCTGCCCAGCCCTTTCTTGAGGCTGTATGCAAGCATCAGACCGGCAAGCACAAACATTGCGATCTTCGCAGGACCCACTCCGTTCCCGAAACCGATAATTCCGGCAATAATTGCAGGAATACCCAGGAAAATATCGAACAGCGTTATCTTAGCCTTTTTGCTTACAGGATACTCTGCAGAGAGAAGTTCCTTCTTCGATCCGTCAACCAGAGCACTGTACTGTTTCCCGTCTATGCTGTACTTCAGCTCCCACATGGGCACATAAACCAGATCGACCTTGTTCACGTTAACCGTTGTGTCTACATCGGTAATAACATCGGTTTTCGATTCTGCCTTCTTCGCCTGATGGCTCTTTATGTTGCCTCTGGCGTTGGCCTCCGCCCTTTCCTGGGTTATCTGGCCGTTCACAAGGTTTTCGTTCATCCCGGCATTTTTTACAGCCTCGATATCAAAGGGAATCTTTCCATCAAGCATGTTTCTGTTAGAACTCTGTTTACTCCCGCCGAATCTCAGCCAGAACTTACCCCAGTCAGGGAATATTGACTTTTTGCCGGGCTGAATGTTCCCTATTCCCCAGAATTCCTCCGGGTCCTCGCGGGCATACTCCGGCCAGGTAAAATCCTCATCGAATCGACCACTCACCGGCTCGTACCATGTTTCTGTTCTTTTCTTGTCTCCGGTTCCTGTGGTTTTTGTTCTTTTCTTCTTACCGTGCCAGGAGGTTGAAGCATTGCTCTTCACTATCCAGTATGGAAGCATAAGACCCCGTGCCGATACAAGTTTTGCCGACGCTACAAAACTCTTTGACCGATGAAACCCCTTTGAAAGCCAGGTGATCAAACTACCGACTGCATCATTCTCATTAACCTCCATTGGAAGCATGGAATGGCCGTCGATCTTCACGATGTTGTCGTACCCCGCGAGCATGGTTGTTGTTCCGCAGTAAGGGCAGGTAATTACACTCTCCCCCTCCATATAGGTAAGCGGTGCTCCACAGTTCTGGCAGGCAAGCTCACGGTCGTGGGCCAGAGCGGTAGACTCCTGCTGTTCGGGCTCCTCGGCTGTTTCCGGCATTCCAGGTACTTCTGAAACCTCTGGAACTTCCGGTGTGTCCTGAGTTCCTTCAGCTTCCGGTGTGGTTCTCTCTTCCTGCATACTGTTCCCTCCCGTTTATTGAAATACCCGCACATCTGCATCTACATATACACAGGCACATTATACAAACAAACACAACATTGGGAAACAGCAGTTTATAAAAAACCGGCCCCCATGAAAGAGGCCGGTTTCTCTACTGAAAAACTTCTTAGAAGTTCATTCTCCAGTTCGTATAGATATCTGTGTAACCGTCTACATCACTATTCTCGGTGCTGAATGTACGGGTACCGATCTGCAGTGTGTTCTTGTCACTGAACAGGCCTATGTTAAGACAGAAGTCGATGCGGGAGAAACCATTCTCCGGATCATCAGCACCCTCTTGTTTGTCAAACCACGGGGTTACATTGTCGTAACGGATAGCAGGCATGATTCTAACGAACACATCGCCGTCAAGATCCATGTCGTATCCACCCATTATGCTCATCTTTGATGCGTCTGTGGTTACCAGAGTTTCTGCAACTTCGTGGTCATATCCGAGCATCATGTACTCACCGACAAAGCGGAATGTACCTGTGGGGGAAACAGGGTAGTTGGCAACTGCAAAGAAGTCTATACCGTTGCTGCTGAAAGCCTCGGTGGTATCTTCCTCTGTTTCAATGTCGGGTGTACCGATCATTGCAATGGAACCGCCTATTGTCAGCCACTCTGCAGGGTCTACAGCCAGTCTGGCTGTGAACTGCTTGTTGACGGTTGTGTCGGCAGAGTTATGCATACCGTTACCGTTGGAAAGAGCAAGGTCAACTGTTACAGGAGCGAACTCACCTGTAAGCATAACCATATTGTCTTTTCCGCCGTACGCTGCAAACTGGTCTCCAGCTGAGATCATAGTTCTGTCTGCGAAGTACATGGAGCCGCCGCTACGCGTGTAACCGTAGCCGAAAGGAATGTTCATCTGGCCACCGGCAAGGGTGAAGTTCTCCGTGAAGTGAAGGTTGAGGTATGCGTAGCAGACATTGAAGTTTTCATTACTCGGAGTATTTACCGTCACAGCAACTTTGCCGTCGACATAGTCGTTGAGCTTTGGAACCCAGCTGAGGTAGCTGTAGGTGCTGAAGTTTGTGGCCGGGTTAGCACCTTCTTCGCCATACATTGTCCAGCGGAAAGTACCGTATCCTGTGAACTTTGTGAGATCTGAGCTACCGCTAACCATATCGCCGGCAAAGGCAACAAGAGCGAATACTGCAAGAACAACAAGAGCTCTTTTCATTAAATTACACCCCTCATGTTTAGACAGGAGAAACAACATCTCCCAGTCTGTGTCAGACTGAATTATACTTCCCGTGTACGGAACGACGCAAGTATCTTACAAAGAAAGGCGCTGTATCATCAGCATTGACAACATTTTCACGGTTTTTGCAGGACTGTTCGGGTTGTGCATTGGCAGTTTCCTGAATGTTGTTATCTGGCGTGTACCGCTGGGTAAATCCATAGTTTCACCTCCCAGTGCCTGCCCTGGCTGCGGTAAGGAAATAGAACCCATAGACAACATTCCAGTGCTGAGCTACCTCCTTCTGAAGGGAAAGTGCCGAAACTGTTCCATGACAATCTCACCGAAGTACCCGATAACGGAGCTGGTCACCGGAGTTCTGTTCGGGCTTGCAGCTCTGCAGACCGGTTATTCAACTGCTTTCATAAACTATGCTGTTCTTATTTCACTGATGATCACAGTTGTAAGAACAGACCTGGAACAGTACATAATTCTCGATGAGGTAAGCATAGGAGGTGCGGCAGCCGGGGTTCTTCTTGCCCTTCTGCCCGGAGGCACAGACATACTGACTTCACTGATAACGGCTGTGGCAGGTGCAGGTTTCTTCCTTCTAATAAGACTGGGCGCATCGTACTATCTGAAAAGGAAAAACATCCGGACTGAAGCTCCGGAGGGCTATGAGGATGAAGAGGATGAATTTCAAGGTGGGATGGGCTGGGGCGACATCAAACTTGCCGCATGCATAGGAGCATTCCTGGGGCCAGCCTCAACTGTGATCGCATTTTTCACCGCCTTTATTCTGGGTGCACTTTCAGGCGGAGCAATGATGGTCTTCAAGGGCAGAAAGGGCCGCACTCCTATACCGTTCGGACCGTTCATGGCTGCCGGAGCTCTGCTGGCTCTGTTCTTCGGAGAACCTCTCTGGAATGCCTACATGAACCTTCTTGTTTAAGACCTACCTGGTAATCCAGCCAGAAGATAAGTTTCTGCAACTTAAGGATTGATCAGAGCTGTCTTTTCTACAGTGTTCTTACAACTGGCTCAGTATACCCGCCGTCAAATTTACCGACTACTTTCCGGGAATCAAGCCCTTGAAATTCAAGCTCTAATTGATCATTATTGGAGCAACACTGTGTATTCATACTGGCCGTTTCTTTTGGGTGTTATGTTGTTGGTTCTCACCTGATTATAACACATTAAAACGACCTTCATAATGTTGTTTGTGGAATTTACGGGCTGGTTCAGCCATCGATCTGGTACATGGATGGTATTTTAATTGATTGAACTGGACATGTGAGTGTGTTGTTGTGAATTGAAAGTTTCTTTCAATTCGAAGGGAATGAATATATGCTTAAATTTTTAAATTTCTATATTCTTATTAAATTTATCAACCCTTCGTGCTATAATTGGCTGAAAAAGTCTTCAATCTTTCGCAGAATGTGCAGACTATTCAGATACAACGTTTTAGGAAAATTCTATACAGTCTTTTCAATGAAAGCAAAAGGACGGAAGAAGTTCATCTGCACTCTTCCCTGGGAAAAAGCAGCTATCAAAGCAAATGGAGAAGTAACCTGTTCAACAGCACACAGAGGTAGAAAAGAGCTTTTCTTCGGCAACATAAATGAATCCTCTTTCAAAGAGATCTGGCACGGAGCTAAATTTCAGGCTCTCCGACAAAATATTCGGGATCCTGAAACAAAGCTCTCATATCTTTGTTACACCTGCCCTTACAAAACTGAATACAAAGACATTCAAATGTTACCTCTCAAGCCTGACTACCCAAAAGAAGTGTGGATCGAATCTACTGATATGTGTAATTTGCAGTGTCCAGTCTGTCTCCATCCAGGAGACAGGCGTGGATTTTACCTTTCTCTGGAGCGCTTCACTCAATTCATTGATGAAGTGGGACCCAGCCTGGAAACACTGCTATTCTATATTGACGGGGAAAACTATATGCATCCGGAAGCCACTGAGATGACACGATATGCCAAAAAAGTCAATCCTGATCTCTTTATCCTTACTTCTACTAATGGATTGCTTTTTAATACTTCATCTAAGCAGGAGGATTTTGTTCGATCAGGAGTAGACAGGGTTATCTTCTCCATTGATGGTGCAACCCAGGATTCTTATGCACATTATCGAATAGGCGGGCAACTGGATTCAGTTCTGGATAACCTGAAGGCAGTCATTGATTTTAAAAAAAAGCTTGGAATCTCTCTTCACGTACAGTGGCGATACATTCTGTTTGAATGGAATGATTCAGATGAAGAAATGGACCTGGCAAGAGAACTTGCCAGCAATATTGGCGTGGATTCACTGACATGGCTTATTACAACCACAGTCAATCATTCCAAACGTTTCTTTCTTTCTCATGTTGCCGAGTATCCAGTCAAGCTTTCAATAGAGTGCTATGAAGCTACGGAAGTAGCCGTGAAGGAAGATATGCTAAAACAAAAATTCGTTTGACGATCAGGCAGGGCATTGTCTAAATTGGGCACCTGTATTGAAGACTTTTCGAATTCTGTAGAAGCCTACTCATTTGCTACCCACTCTTAAAACTGATTTCCCGACACAGTAGAAACAATTGTACAATGGATTAACCAACTACCCTCTGATACAGTTTTCCAAATCCCTGTAGTAGTTCCTGTGTGGTCTGATCCTTATCAGAGTAGATATAAACAGCCATCCAGGAGGAAGACCAATAAGCTCTATACCAGAAATTGCAGTATTTGCCGGTCTTCCCTCCCGGGTTTAGCGCTGCAGAATGAACAGGTCTGCAGTGCAGATCAGTGCCCTTGTTGTCTGGTTGTTGATCGCTATGTCTACAGGGTCGCCGAAACCGTCAATCACAGCTTCCAGTGTGTTATCTACGGTGTTTACCACAGCAAAACCATGGCCTGGAACTGTGGCATACATGTACTTACCGCTGCTGGTAACTGCAAGTGCAGAAGACGGGTAGGGAACACTGAATGTTCTTGAATGCTGACCTGTTCCACAATCGATTGCCCACACTTCACTCTTTCCCGCAGGGGAAACGAAAACCTCACCCAGCACCGTAGAGCACATTCCATTTACACCGCCGTCTACAGTTGCTTCTGCCACGGTGGAGAAATCGCTGGTGGATACTTTGTAAACCTTGTGGTTGCTGTCTGCTATGAACAGGTAGTCTCCGCTGGTTCCAAGAACCGCGGCAACCGGATCGGTTGAATCTGTAGTACCGATTTTTGTAACTGTCCAGTCTACCGTTTCCACCTTTGCCACACTGCCATCGGCACACACAACAAAAACAACTGTGGAAGAAGGCCTGGGAACTATGAAAGACCCCACTTCAGGAAGAAGAACCTGCTGGTGGAGGGTGTATATCTCGTTGGAAACCACGTAAAGAATGTTACCGCCCACGGCAAGGCCGTAACCGCCTTCAGGAGAACTTCCCACATCTGCCAGCGGTGCGCCTAGCGAAACCTCGGCTTTTACATAACCTGCATCTCTGTCTACAAAGTACATGTATGTTCCTGCAACAGCCAGACCGTCTCCGCTCCCACCCAGGAAGTCGCATGCAGTGGGAGGGCCCCCTGTATCTACTGCCTGAAGTATGAAAGCAGGAAATTCGCTGCTTATAGATGGACCAGTTGTACCGCAACCGGCAGACAAAACAATCACAGTTACAATTACAGTTACAAACAAGGCAATTCTTTTCATGATCAGCCTTTCACACTACTGCCAGAAGACGCGCCATATCTTCGGCATTGAGAGCCGCTTTCCCCATGTGACAATTGTTGAAGAAAACATAGCAACTCTTAACATCCATTGACAGCCTCTGAAGCCTGCCTGCCAATGCTCTAATTTCTCCCGCTGAATACAGATAGTCATACCTCTGCTGTGTGTTCCCCACCAGCTGCCACTGTCATTCACAATATACAGTGTTTCAAAAGCCAATCTTGACGCAGTCTGAATATGGTCTATATTCTGGTCGAGGAGGTTGTCTTGAACTTTAAAAAATCGGTTAAGCCAATCAGTTACATAAAAACACACGCTTCCAGAATTGTTCAGGAGCTGGCTGAAACCGGAGGAAGTTACATAATCACGCAAAATGGGAAAGCAAAAGCCGTTTTACAGGATCTGCAATCATGGGAAGAGACCAGAGAAAGTCTGGCTCTTTTGAAAATACTTGCCCTGAGTACAAAAAACCTTGAAGCAAATGATTTCAGATCGCTTGATGACGCCTTTTCCAGTCTTGAGAGTCGTCTAAGCAGCAAAAAGTGAGAATGCCCGTTTTTCTGCTGAAAGACGCTGAAGACGATATTTATGACATTTGCACCTTTGCAGCCATCAGCAATTCACCGGAAAGAGCTGATAAACTTTTCAAATCTTTAAGAAAAACATGTGAATCTCTTGCAGACTTTCCACTCAAGGGGCATGTACCGCCCGAGTTGGAAAGAGTCACTGTTTTTGAGTACCGGGAAGTACGCTGCACCAGCTACAGAATCATATACAGACTACGCAATGAGTCTGTTTTTATTCACTGCGTTCTGGATTCCCGAAGGAATATTCAGGAAATTCTTCACAGAAGGCTTTTGCGGTAATTCCTCAGCTCTTCCCCTGAATGTACTCCAGTGACCTGGCACTTACCACAGCCTTCTCTCCGTACCGCTTTCTTACCCTGTCGGCCACTCTGTTCAACTCGATTGTTCTCTCTGGAAAAAACGAAAGCTG
>JAGGYZ010000157.1 GCA_021162285.1 Candidatus Fermentibacteraceae bacterium | reverse complement strand
TCATATCCCAGGTGGTGTTTCCGCCGCCTTCCTTTGCAAAACCTCTCCAGTTATTGTGACCGAGACAGTACTCTACGGCTTTTTTCATTGCCTCGATCTCAAGGCTGCCAGTTCCGGGCTGAAATTCAAACCTGCTCTTCAGTGGATGCCTGCTGGTTCCAATACTGTAGGTATAGCTTCTGGAAACCGCATGAAATCTGGCATGGAAATCGTCGTCTACCTGTTGAACAGACAAACATGAGATATCTGAGGGAAGCAGGGTGTTAAGCCCGCCCTGTATCCGACTGAACTCACCTGGAGCAACATCAAAATGAGCAGGCATTGAGGCGGCATGCACACCTGCATCTGTTCGTCCTGCCCCGGTAACAGCAATGTGTCTTCCGCAGAGAGAGTTAAGAGCTCTTTGTATCTCCCCCTGAACAGTGGTATCCCTGGGCTGTACCTGCCAGCCGGAGTAATCTGTTCCATCGTACTCAAACCTTGCAAGCAATCTCATTTTACAAGACCGTCGGCAATCCCGGAAACTGAAACCAGAAGAAATAGCCAGGATACAACTGCAACTGGAAGACCAAAGTAGCCTGAATTCTGAGGTTCTGAAACTGTGTAATCTGCCAGTTTAACTGAGTCCGAGGCACTGCGCAGAATTCTGGGCACCAGAGGTAACCGGGAATTATTCACCCAGCACTCCCCTGCTTTCGAAGCAGTACTTCCTGCCAGCAGCATCAATTGAGAAAGCCTGCGAAAGAACGAGAAGGAACCGAAGGACCCAAGCACTGAAGCTATACCTGCCGAGCCCAGGACAGAAGCAAAGAAACTACCGGATGCCACAGCACAGATCCACCTGATAGATCTGAAAAGACTCTGACCGTTCCCGGTCAGGCTGGCCCATACAAGAACAGCTGCCGGAGCAGAGGAAAGAACAAGAAACATCCTGCAGTATTTCCATTTCCTGCCTGCCAGGGCAACCAGAGGAAACAGAGCAAAGAAGTAAAGGAATTTTTCGTTACACACCATTGCTGAGACAGGAACGGCAACAAGAGCAGAGAACAACATGAAATCCCTGTTCATCACTCTTTGCCGGATGAAACAGAATCCAGTTTTTTCTGAACAAGCCTGAATTCTATCGGTGGTGCGGAATGGAACTCCAGCTCTTCACCGGTTACCGGGTGAACAAACCCAAGAGTTTCAGCATGAAGCATGTGATGACCGGCAAGCCTGATGGCATCAGCAACCAGCTCACGGTTTTCTCTGGTTGATGGAACCCCGGTTGGGGACATTCCACCGTACTTTGTGTCTGAAATAATAGGACAGTTCTTCTTAACCGACATGTGTACTCTTATCTGATGCGTTCTACCGGTTTCCAGCCTGCACTCGATAAAGCTGGCAATAGTGTACCTTTTCAGAACACGGTAGTTGGTGGCTGCCCTTCTTCCGCTGTCGATCACTGTCATCTTCTGTCTGTTGCTGGGGTCTCTGCCTATAGGGCCGTTAATTCTTCCCTGTAGCGGCTCAGGAGCTCCCCAGCACAGCGCGACATACCTTCTTTTCACTGTTCTGGCCGCCAGTTGCGCAGACAGGTGTCTGTGAGTTTCGTCATCCTTTGCAACCATGATGAGACCTGTGGTGTCTTTGTCAAGCCGGTGAACGATACCAGGTCGGAGGTCACCGGAAATACCTGATAGTGTATCGCTGCAGTGGTACAAAAGCGCATTGACAAGTGTACCCCTGCGGGTGCTTGGGGTAGGGTGAACAACAAGCCCTGCATGTTTATCCACCACAATAAGGTGGGCGTCCTCGTAAACAATGTCCAGTGGAATGTCTTCTGCTACAAGATCAATCGGCTCAGGATCGGGAATGTATACAACGACATTCTGGTGGCTGCGTAAATGGGTTGACGGTTTCACATGAGCTTCACCGTCAACCCTTACATGGCCGTTCCTGATCAGAGTACTGATGTAGCTTCTACTCAGCCCCAGGTCATCCTGCAAAGCAAGAAAACTGTCGAGCCTGAGGCCGGAATCATCATCTGCAATTCTGTATTCAGGAGTGCTCAAATACCTTAATTCTCTCTGTAGATCAGATGATAACCGAACTGCGTTTCAACAACACCGGACATACCGCCAACAGGAAGACTGAAAGCAGCGTCTTCAAAAGCAGGAACCATTGCACCGCGTCCAAACTCTCCAAGCATTCCACCGTCTGCGCTTGACGGACAGTCGGAGTAATCAACAGCTGCCTGCGTGAAATCAAGCTCGCCGGACTGAATTCTGCTGTCTATGTCTTCAATGAGGGCAAGGGCTTCATCCTGTGTTCTGTTGAAAGGTCCTTCAACGGCACAACCATCGTAACAAATGAGTATGTGTCTTGCTGTAACTGAAGTTGGTTCAGCAGTTTCCGCCTGGATATCCTCCACCGGTTCGGTAACGGTTGTGTCTACTGTTACAACTTCAACATTTTCGGTTGCTACATCTGCAGCAGGTTCCCCCTGGCCGCATGCGAACAGAAGAAGAGCTACAGGCAGAATGTACAAAAGATTTTTCACTGTTTTCTCCTTGTTTGAGGAATTGGGCTTCACCGCACAAATATAGCCTCTTTTCCCAGTGTTGACACCGGTGGATGCCACAACCGATAGTATGCTTGTGTATAGAGGCATTTGTTTTATAGTTTCACATAAATTGCAACCAGAAAGGAGGTCCGAATTGGACCGATCCTACTACTTCAGCGACCGCGCTAACAAAATGCAGCGCTCCGTAATACGAGAACTTCTTAAACTCACAAACAACCCTGAAGTTATTTCTTTTGCGGGAGGTCTTCCTGCTCCAGAGACATTCCCCGTGGAGTATGTAAAGAGGGCAACCGCAAAAGTACTTGTGGAAGAACACCGTAAAGCACTTCAATACGGCGCTACGGAAGGCGATCCCAGGCTCAGAAAAAAGCTGGCGGAGATCATGCAGCGGGACGGTATTGACGCAGACCCCGAACACGTTCTTGTGACAACTGCCAGTCAGCAGGGTCTTGAGATCATGGCCAAAGTCTTTTTCAATCCCGGAGATACCTGCATTGTTGGTCTCCCAACCTATCTTGGCGGACTTCAGTCCATAAAGAGCTATGGTGGCGTACCGGTTGGAGTTGAGCTTGACGATGATGGAATGATTCCTGCAAAACTTGTAGAGAAACTAGACGAACTTGAAGCTGAAGGCAGAAGACCCAGACTGCTTTACATTATTCCAGACTTTCAGAATCCTGCTGGTGTAACTATTCCTCTTGAGCGAAGAAAAGAGATAGTAAAGATTGCCAGGGATAGAGACTACATCATAGTAGAAGACACCCCGTACCGTCAGATCAGATTCAGGGGTAAGAATGAACCTACATTCCAGTCTCTTGCTCCTGAAAGAGTTCTCAGCCTGTATACATTCTCTAAAATCATGCTTCCAGGATTCAGACTGGGCTGGGCATACGGTCCGGATTGGCTCATAAACAAGTTTGTTATGGCCAAACAATCCATGGATCTGTGTACTCCTCCGTTCAACCAGGCAGTTACCTACCACATGCTTGAGGAAGGCGCTCTTGAAGCCGGTCTCGAAACAATCATCAAACTTTACCACAGCAGATGCGACCTCATGCTTGCGGAACTTGAGAAGAATCTTGGAGATGTGGAAGGTGTTACCTGGACAAAACCTGATGGTGGACTGTTCCTGTGGCTCACTCTGCCGGAAGGTATGAACTCCGATGATCTGTTCACAAAGGCCATCGAGGAGAATGTTGCCTATGTACCTGGAAGCGCATTCTTCCCTATGAATGAGGATCACCGATCAATGCGTCTTAACTTCAGTTACAGCGATGAAGACCAGATTGTTGAAGGTTGCAGAAGACTTGGCAAGCTCATAAAAGAGTCCAGGTCCTAGTATCAGTGTTTTGAGGGGGGCACTGTAAGGTGCCCCTTTTTCGTTGAAATTGCCAGCAGAAATTCCAGTTTCTTCTTACCTGCCAGTAAGAATGGCTCTGCTGCACAGTTGAATACCACCGGAACCGCTGACACTGCAGATGTAAACACCATCGGGTAATCTGTTGCCGGAATCATCAAGACCGTTCCAGAAAAATGAGAAAAGCCCGGACTGTGCTTCAATTTCAGTAGATCTGTGCACTGTTCTTCCTGCAAGATCAAACACCGCCACCTGAATCAAACTGCTCTCAGAAAGCTCTACCTCGAGAGTAAAACCTGCCGTTGAAGGATTGGGATAAACACAGAGCTGGTTCACAGGATCTCCCTGGGTAGAACCGTGACTATCGATACCCTGCAGATCTCCCAGTCGGAAAACACCACCTCCGTAGGTTGAAACCAGCAATCCAGACCCGCTCAAGGCCATGGGTGAATTTCCAAAGACATGGGTTACCGTAAGGTCTCCGGTAAGCATTTCCCATTCATTACCCAGGTCTGGTGTTCGCCATACACCACCGTGCATAACAAAACAAGTATCCACCTCTGCTCCATTGAAACCGGCATAAAGCGTATCTTCTTTAAACAGCAGATCGCTGACACTTACCGGTTTATTCCAGCTTCCGGAAATGTCCTGAATGCCGGATGAATAAATCCTGAAAATTTCTCCATTTTCCGTACCTGCGTAGATATCTCCCTCATGGCATTCAAGAGACTGAAGATTGAAAGAAGAAAGACAGGAATAGCTCCATGTCTGCCCGTTATCTGAACTGTTATAGAGCCCATCCGTTGTTGCCGCATAAAAAGAACCACTTTGAGGATCCTGAAGCAGTTCTTTACAGATAACCTGCAGCACCTGCTGAAAACTTCCTCCCCCGTCACTGCTTCTGTAAATACCGAAAGTACTATACTCCATATCCCATTCTGATAAGAGAATGATTGAGGGATCAGTTTCATCCTCTATCAAATCCAATACTATCTTGTCACCCTGACGAATTGCCGTCCACGAAGAAAAACCATCAACTGATTTGTATGCTCCATCCCGGAAAGTACCGCAGTACATGTTATTTGAACTGCCCGGGCCGTAGCAGACAAACAGAGCATGTGCCTCCGGACCCAGCCTCTCCCAGCTCTGGCCGCCATCATTACTGCGGGAGAGACAAGGCATGTTTATAGAAGCCATGTAACTGCCCAGGTTTGCCGCATAAATAATGTCCTGATTATCTGGATCAACGGCAAGCCCTGTAAGGTAGGAAGCCGCAGGTGAAGATGGCAGAACTGCCCAGCTCTGTGCACCATCCACTGAAAAGAAAATAGAGTTGTTTGCGAACGCTCCGCAAAACAGGCTGTCACCGTGAGTTGATAACCCCATCAGCATTAGATTGGCGGGAAGGGGAGGAGATACAACATTGGTCCACTCACCTGAAGTAGATGTGTACTTTACCAATCCGGGAAAAGTGCACGCGTAGATTTCAGTTTCCGGACTTACTCTGGCAATGGAAACATCCGGCGTGTACATGGAATTCAAGCTGAATTCAAAAGTTAGACCATAATCCCAGCTCAGATAAATTCCGTAGGGGTTTGCTGCAGCCACTACCACACTGTCACAACTGTCAAGCTGCCAGACCGAGGTCTCTGCAGGGATAGAAGAGACCTGACTCCATGCACTCCCGTTGACTGACCGGTACAACCCCTGACCTTCAATTCCCGCAAGAAGCGCTCCATCTCCGCATCGGCACAAACACAATACCGTTTCACCCTGCAGGCCGCACGGTTCCCAGCTCTGCCCTCCATTCACAGAAACGAAGATACCATCTCCCGGCCTTGGAGGGTCTCCCTCTCTGTCAAGACCGGTGCTTATGTAAAGAGAATCTCCGTCATCTGATACTATCAGCAAATCAGAAACCATCCGGGAAGCAATGCTCGAAAGCCCGCCGGTAATCTGCTCCCAGCTCTGGCCCCCGTCCTGTGACTTAAGAAGCCCGTACCTCCCGTAGGGATCACATATGTAAACGACATCGGGATTCACCGGATCCAGAACAATCTGCCACGCTGTCATGTCCGGCCAGTCAGCTGTCATCAGTTCCCATAACTGTCCGCCGTCTGTGGTTTTCCACAAACCTCCGGAATCATCACTGCCTGCATAAATTATCTGAGAGTTTTCAGGATGAACGGCAAAGTCCTTGAAATATCCACCCTCCTGTCCACACGGTTCCCAGGCCCATCCCATAGCTGATTCCGTAAAAAACAAACAGAATAAACAGGACAGAACCAGATTTCTAAAAAGAACGAATGCCCGCATCGCAGCCCCCGCATCTTATAATGACCTTCAGTACCCGGATAATTCAACCGCAACAGAAAGATACAGAGCAACTTCTGTTTCAGCAATAGAATCCTGCTGCAACCCTGCCCGGTGCACAACCTGCAAAAGACACAGGAGTGTATTCACATGGACCGTATTCGTGTTTCCGGTGAAGGTGACCTGTTCAATTCTCTACAGCCCTGATATGTTTCCGTATCAATACGGAGAACACACAACGAGAGGGAAACCAATGGATCTTTCCACAGTATATATGAGCATGAAACTGAGAAATCCGCTTATTGTAGGCAGCTGCGGGCTTACCGGAAAACCGGAAAAAGTTAAGGCGTGCGCGGATGCAGGGGCCGGTGCAGTGGTGCTTAAGTCCATTTTCGAAGAACAGATAGAATCTGAACTTGGAAAGATGACTACCAGCGGAGACTGGTACCCGGAAGCTGCCGACTACATAAACAGCTACGGCATGCATAACGCTGTTTCAAATTATCTGAAACTGCTCGAGGCCTCCAGAAGCCTGGTGGATATTCCTGTTGTTCCCAGCATACACTGTTTCGGCAAGGGAGACTGGAAGAAGTTTGCACGCAACCTCGAGAGCGCCGGAGCATCTGCACTTGAACTGAACGCATTCATACTTCCGTCGGACCCCAGAAGAACAGGCCGCGAGAATGAAGAAGTTATACTTGATATTGTCTCTGATATAAAGTCACAGATAGGTATTCCCGTGGCTGTGAAGATAGGATCATATTTCTCCAGCGTTTCCAGTTTCGTCAGGGAACTTGATGAGAGCGGAGTAGACGGTATAGTTCTGTTCAACAGATTTGTAAGGATGAATTTCGACATAGAAAATCTAAAAGTAATCAACGGATCACTTCTGTCTTCGCCTGATGAAACAGAGAAAGTTCTCAGGTGGGTCAGTCTTTTAAGCCCGGTTACACAGGGTGATATAGCCTCTACGACTGGGATACACGATGGCAGTGCCGTTGTAAAACACCTTCTTGCCGGGGCTGATGCAGTTCAGCTGTCATCTGTTCTTTACAAAAAAGGTCTTGGTGTAATGTCTGAGATGCTGGGCTTCGTTGCCGACTGGATGGGAAAACACAACTACAACTCCATACAGGATTTCCAGGGCAGACTGAGCCAGAAACGCAGCAACAACCCTGCCGAGTTTGAGAGGGTGCAGTTCATGAAAACATCGGTGAAAGCCTGAGAAATCAGCTGGGTTCCAGCCCGGATTTTCTTTTTCCGGCCACCAGATAACTGCCGATACCCGCAAGAAGCAGCCCTGCAACAAAATTAAATGTAACTGTTTCACCCAGGAACACAATTGCAAGAACAGTTGCAACTGCCGGTTTCAGCAGAAAAACAGTTGATGTGTTTCCTGCGCCCAGTTTCTTTATTGCAGTGAGGAATGTTACATAACCCAGACCACTCACACCTATGCCAAGAAACAAAAAAGAAGGCAGTTCTGATCTCAGAGGTTCGGGACTCATGGATATGCCCTTTATCTGAAGCCACAGAGCAAGGGCGGCAATACCAAAGACAAAAGAGATTACATTAACCGATATGGGGTCAGCATCCATAGAGGCCTTCCTGCCCAGTATTATGTAAACGGCAAATGTTACTGAAGCCAGGAGGGCATACATCGTACCGGTATCCATCTTCAATGTGTACATTCCGGTTACCAGAATAAGGCCGGTAATTCCAAGGAGAAGACCGGCTCCCTTCCTCTTTGAAAACTTTTCCCATCCAAGAATTGCAGCTATCAGAACTACAAATACCGGATTTGAACCAAATATGGCAGCAGCTCTACAGGCTTCAGTATTTTTAACAGCCAGCTGCAGAAAAGACATGCTCATAAAAGTGTTCAGAATTCCCATGAGGGCAGGAACAACAAGCTTTCCCGGCGAAAGGCTCAGCCTTTTCCGCCTGAATGCCATGGCAATTGCAAGAACGACAATTCCGCAGACAAATCTCCAGAATGTAAGTACAAGCGGATCAATTGAACCCATGAGAGGTTTGCTTGCCACCTCCATGGAAGCAAACAGAAGCAGTGTAACCACAAAACTGAGAATTCCCACAAGAAACCCGTCTTCTGTAAATAAGGGGGAGCCTGATGACTCCCCCTGCCTGTGTGTTCTACCGGCTTATCGGCACTCGGCCACTATTTCGATGAAACTGTCTGCCTTGAGGCTGGCGCCTCCAACCAGAGCTCCGTTAACATCTCTGCCGGACATTACCTGGGCTGCATTGGCCGGTTTTACACTTCCACCGTATATGATGCCCAACTCTTCAGCAAACTCTTTGTCGACTATCTCAGCTATCCATTTTCTTATAAGAGAATGAATTCTCTGAGCTTCCTCCGGGGTAGCGGTTTTCCCCGTGCCTATTGCCCATACAGGCTCATAGGCAATAACAAAATTGTAGGGGTTGGCTATATCCATATCGATAAGTGCAGATTCAATCTGACCCCTGATTACCTCTTCGGTCCTGCCTGCTTCCCGCTGGTCAAGAAGCTCTCCCACACACAGAACGCAGGAAAGACCGGCTGACAGACCGGCTTTCATCTTCTTCCTTACAATATCGTCTGTTTCGCCAAGAATGTGTCTTCTCTCACTGTGGCCTGCCAGGAACCATGAACAGCCTGCTTCCTTCAGCATTGTGGCACTTATCTCACCGGTGAAAGCTCCCTTTTCCTCCCAGAAAATATCCTGGGCTCCAAGATGTATACCTGCCCTTTCCGCAAGAGGTGCGAGGGCAGACAGAATGGTAAATGGGGCAAAGAGAACAACATCCGCTCCGAAATAATTGATATTACCCTCATCCAGAAGCGTGATGTACTCTACACCAAGGGAGAGAGAGCCGTTCATCTTCCAGTTCGCACCTATAAAAGGTTTGACTCCTTCAATTTTGAGATGCTCAAGTGCAGGCAGTTCCTCTCCCTGCAGAAGTTTAAGTGAAGCACCACCACCTGTTGACACATGGGTAATCTGCTCGGCAACGCCAGCCTCGCGGACTGCCCGCATACTGTCTCCACCGCCTACAACAGCAATGTTACCGAAAGAGGTGGCATCTGCCATAAAGGCAGCCAGTGTTCTGGTCCCAACATCGAACGGACGGATCTCAAACAACCCCATGGGACCATTCCAGACGATGGTTCTGCTCTTCATTATTGTTTTTCGGAAAAGCTCTACAGACTCGGGACCAATATCGAAACCAGCCATGTCCTCAGGGAGATCGTCAAACCTCCGTACAACTGCTTCATCACCCTGGTATTTTGAAGGAGCACAAACAATATCAACCGGGAGTATAAGGTTAACTCCTCTTTCCTCAGCAGCATTGATAATATCTGTTGCTGTCTGAATTGTATCCTCTTCAACAATGCTGGTTCCTGTTTCCAGCCCCATAGCCTTGAAGAAAGTAAAAGCCATTGCTCCGCCAACAATCAGATTGTCAAGCCTCGGGAGAACATTCTCAATCACGGCAACCTTGTCGCTTACCTTAATACCACCGAGTATCACAGTGTAGGGTTTTCTTGGATGCCTGATAAGCTCTCCGAAAACCCGGAGCTCCTTCTCCACAAGGAAACCTACATAACCTCCGCCCAGTATTTCCGGAACACCAACCATTGAGGCATGCTCTCTGTGACTTGTTCCAAAGGCGTCATTTACATAGATATCTCCAAGCTTTGCCAGTTTGGCGGCAAATCCGGGATCATTTGCTGTTTCCTCCGGGTGAAACCGAAGGTTCTCCAGAACCAGCAGTTCTCCCGGCCCCAGGCCGGCAGCCATGGCCTCCACCCTTTTTCCTATGCAATCTCTGGCAAAAAGTATTCTGGTTTCGGTAAGGATTTCTCTAAGCTTCTCTGCAACAGGTTTCATGCTGTATGCAGGGACAACTTTACCGTCAGGTCTTCCCAGATGGGAAGCAAGAACCACAGGAGAACCCTGCTCTATGAGGTATCTAATAGTTCTTAGAACCGATCTTATCCTGGTATCATCCAGTATTTTACCGTCTTCAATAGGAACATTGAGATCAGCCCTGAGGAATATTCTCTTCCCTCCGGTTTTAAGATCTCGAATTGAAGGGTACTGCATACTAGAATCCCTTCGCAGCCATGAGAACAAGCATATCTACCATTCTGGAGGAGTAGCCAAGCTCGTTGTCGTACCAGGAAAGAACCTTGAGCAGTCTGGGACCTATCATTTTAGTAATACCGCTGTCGAAAATACTGCTGTGCGGGTTTCCAACAATGTCTGATGAAACCAGAGGTTCATCGGTGTACTG
>JAGGYZ010000054.1 GCA_021162285.1 Candidatus Fermentibacteraceae bacterium | reverse complement strand
GCTGTTGTTGCACAGAAATGATATCATTTTTCCCTCCTCCACAACAATAACCCAATATCAGCTGTACAGGTACTGTCGGTGTTGACCGCCGTTGTTTCCGGTAGTATTCTGCTTTGAAATCGGCCCGAACGAGCCGTGGAAAGAGAGTTGAAATTTGCTTCATATCTTTGTAGATGCAGATGCGTGCCCTGTTAAACAGGAAGTATTCAAAGTGGCAAAGAGGTATGGGCTTAAGGTTACCCTTGTGTCCAACTCGTGGATGAGAATTCCTGCTTCAAGCTGGCTCGATCTGGTGGTTGTGGACAAAGGTGCAGATGTTGCCGACGACTGGATTGTTGAACATGTTGGTGTAAACGACATCGTTATTTCAGGAGATATCCCCCTTGCCTCCAGATGTATTAAAAAGGGGGCACAGGTTCTGGGCAACACGGGACGGCCTTTTACGGAAGACAACATAGGCAATGCGCTGTCTCTGAGGAATCTTCTTACGGATCTGCGGGAACAGGGAATGGTAACCGGAGGGCCGAAACCTTTTGCGAAAAAAGACCGATCCAGGTTTCTTCAGGCACTTGATGAGATGGTTGTGAAGGTTCGCAGAAGCACTGACTGGTGACAACAGCAAATGAAATCTCAGTTGGACAGAACTTTCGCCACAAGCTGGCTCAGTTTAGAGTTTCTGAAGGGTTTCTGAATAAAACCGGAAAGCCCACTCTTCTTCAATTCATCTATGCTTCTTGACTTCGAAAAACCAGAGGAAATGATTACTTTACAGGCGGGGTCGATTCTTCGCATTTCTTCAAACGCGTCACCGCCGTTCATTTCCGGCATCACCATATCCATTACAACAAGATCGATTTCTCTGTAAACCTGTTTGAACAGTTCAACCGCTGATCTTCCGTTCTCTGCAAGCAGAACTGTGTAGCCCATTTCCTCGAGCATGAGCTTTCCTGTTGTTCTTATCAGCTCCTCATCGTCAACCAGAAGAATTCTTCCTGAGCCAGTTACCACATCCGGATTGATCTGAACGGCATCTGCCTCTTCGTAAGAGCAGGGCAGCAGTATCTTGAACACCGAGCCCCTGCCTTCTTCACTGTAAACACTTATTGATCCCTGATGATCCTGTACAGTACCGTACACGGCTGCCAGCCCCAGGCCGGTTCCGGATTCCTGTTCACTGGTGGTAAAGAATGGTTCAAAGATCTTTCTGATGTTTTCCCCGGGTATCCCGCACCCTGTATCCCGCATCTGTATTTCCACGTATTCTCCGGGCTCAATCTCAAAAGAACTTTTTTCGCAGTAGGTATTATCAAGGTATACATTCCCGGTGGAAATAGTGATAGAACCTCCGTCAGGCATTGCATGACTTGCGTTGATACCCATGTTGATCAGTGCGTTGTGCAGGCCCGATGCGTCACCGACAACGGTGTGCACGGCAGCTTCTTTGTGTACTGAAATTGTGATAATTTTATCGATAGTGCTTGCCAGGATAGATACTGTGTTGTCGATGATCTCGTGAATGTCTACAACAGAGGTGGTAATTTTTCCCTTTCGACCGAAAGCAAGCAGTTTGGCTGTAAGGTCTGCTGCCCTGGCACCTGCCTGAAGTATCATATCCACCAGTTCGGAAGCCTCAGAGTCAAGACCGGCGTCTGGAGACTGCAGAAGCTCTGCTGCACCGATAATTGCACCAAGAACATTGTTGAAGTCGTGAGCTATTCCACCGGCAAGCTGCCCAATGGCGTCCATCTTTCTGCTGTGGCTCAGCTGCTCCTCCAGTTCGCATTCCTTGCTTACATCATCAATACGGATTACTGCTCCGTCTATGTCATCTCCTATCAGGGGAAAGATGGTGATATCCTCGCAACGCGTACCCTCTTCGGGAAAAACCGCCTTTTCCTGAACCTGTATTACCTCTTCAGTGCTGATACTGGCCGCTATTCTTTCCATTTGTGAAGACATCCCTGGAAAGATTTCAGCCAGATACTTCCCCTTGGCCGCATGAGCAGACAGACCTGTATTCTGCTCTGCTGTTTTGTTCCACAGTGTAACCATTCCATCGGTGTCCACACCCATCAGAATTGAAGGCATAGAGTCGATTATCCGGGAAAGATGTATTCGGAGGTTGTGAAGTTCACGGGCTGCGAGTTTTTTCTCTGTGATATCTGTAAGGTTACCTTCAAGAAACTTTAGCTGCCCATCTTCATCCATCATTGGATAAAGGGTAATCAAAGTGTCAATGACTGCACCGTCTGATCTTATGAAAGTTGTTTCAAACTCTCTCACCGGGCCCTGTTTTGCCAGTGTCAGAAGCTTCTCACGATCAGATCTATGCTGGTAGATGTTTGGCAGCCCGACTTTGTTTATTGCGTCAAGAGAGTTGTAGCCGATTATTTTCAGCAGTGCGGGGTTTGCCAGAAAAAGTTTTCCTTCAGTACTGGTCCTGAAAATGCCAAACTGCGAGTTATCGAAGATATGATGAATTTCGGAAACTCTGGCGCGTAACCTTTCGGTGCTCTGGTTGTAGCTGAGTTGAGTCTGCTTCTGGATTTTTCTGCTGAGTTCAAGTTCAGCTTTCAAACTGTTGTTCTCATCCAGAGC
>JAGGYZ010000084.1 GCA_021162285.1 Candidatus Fermentibacteraceae bacterium | reverse complement strand
GTATTGTAACACACAACAATTTTCCGGACAGTATGGAAGAAACAGAGTTTTACTCTCCCTCAAAGAACGGCAGGGAGGCCAGAATCTCCGAAGAAATCAGCAGGTGGAAAGCTGCAAGAAAAAAAGCCAGGGAGAATGAAAGGAAGCAGAATGATGGATAAACCGGTGTTCCTCGATATTCAGTCGCCTGTAGAGTATGACAGGCTGTCTCCCGGGTTTTACACTGTAAACTGCCCGGGCAGATTTGACACCGCCACCACTGAAGGATTGCTGCGTTATGCTGCACTGTCTGTTAATCCGGAGATGTACAGCAGCACTTTTCTGGGAATAATGCTTCCTTATTTTCTTCACAACAACAACAATCTCATGGTAGGGGTTCTGGGAAATCTGGATCTGGCAGGTATGCTTCTTCCTGATCTGGAGAAAGTAAAGCCAAAGATTGCAGGTGCAAGAACAGCCACAGGTTCTGTGGTAGACTATCTCCGTGATCTCGCCGGTTCAATTCCTTCCGGAGACTGCTCGTCATTCAACGGTGATGTTGTCAGGAAATGTCTGATTCTGTTGAAAGCTGCATGCGGAAGAAGCGTTGTTTCCGACGGTCTGGATAAAATGGCTCTCTCCTACGCGGCGAAGTGTTCCGATCCGTACAGAGCAGTTGTCGCTTTTACAGGCATGGCAGCCTGGGTGGTTGTTTCCATGGGTGGAAGCGGAATGGTGAAGGGCTCTTTATCCGGCGGGAAACTTACCCTGGAGTGGTCCCGGCCTGAAAGCGCGAGCCAGCCCTATATGCCTGGAAGCAGCAGCGCATCTTCTGTGATTGCACTGGCCGGAGGTCTGGCAGCAGTTTCTGGAATGGCTCTTGTTGTGGAGAACTGGACAGACAACGGAGGGAAGGTGTCTCTTGTTGCTAAAAAGTAATGCCAGAAGTGTTCTGGACCTTCTCTCTTCAACAGGTGAACGGTTGAACATACAGGCCATAAACAGCAGATTGCCGGAGGTTGCCGATAAAACCGGAGCACTGGAAGCTCTTCTGGAACAGGGGTTGATCTGGCGTGCGGGGAAAAGCAGGTATGCTACGCTGAAAACTCTGGGAATGGAAGTCGGGGCCATCAGGATGCACTCCGACGGCTCTGCAGTTGTGTTCACCGGAGAACCTGACTCCATCAGAGTGGTTCTTGAAAAAGGCGATACCGGGGGTGCTCTTGACGGGGACACTGTGATAGTCCGGCTTTTAGATCCGGTGCCGCACAGCAGCGGCTACAACGGCAGGGTAGTTGATGTTCTCAAGCGTTTCAGAACAAGAATTGCCGGTATAGCCAGAAAACACGGAGACAGGTGGTTTCTTGATCCCCTTGACCCGAAAGTTAAAGGAAACATTCCCCTCGATCCCGGTGATAACACGATAAGACAAGGTGATTTGATCGGGTGCCTTATAGAGTACGGGAAGAGCTCTGTAAAAGTCAGTGCTCTGTCGTCTATCGGCTCTCCTGATTCTCCGTCTGCACTTATTGATTCCGTGTGTACAGACATGGAGCTTCCCGGGGAGTTTCCGGAAGATGTTCTGAGGGAATCTGACTCCGTGTGCATCTCTCCGGCAGCCCACAGTTCCAGAAAGGATCTCCGGGATATCTACACACTGACAATTGATCCTGTTGATGCCCGTGATTTTGACGATGCTATCTCTATAGATCCTCTTCCTGAAGGGGGATACCGCCTCGGTGTGCACATCGCTGATGTTTCTGCGTACGCCCTGCCCGGTTCACTGGTGGACAACGAGGCAATGAAAAGAGGAACCAGCGTTTATCTCCCTGACAGGGTTATTCCCATGATTCCAGAGATTCTCTCCAACGGTGCCTGTTCCCTGCAGCCAGGGGAAGACAGGCTAACTAAAACAGTTTTCATAAACTACGATTCCAGGGGAAAAAGGTTGGATTTCAGCGTGTTTTCCTCACAGATAAAGTCAAGAAAAAGGCTCAACTACGCTGAGGCCTTTGCAATTCTTTCAGGTGAGCCATCGTCAGATCAGGAGCTGAACCGGAAGTTCAAACTGTTTGCAGATCTGAACAAACTGCTTGACACGGTGAGGGAGAGCAGGGGGGCAGTTGATCTGGGAGCTTCTGAGTTCAGAGCAGAGTTTGATGGAAGCGGTTACCCCAGCGGCTTCAGCAGGGTTTCAGATGATGTTTCCCACAGAATGATAGAAAACTTCATGGTGGAGGCTAACAGTGCAGTTGCCGAATTCTGCATGTGGCTTGAGCTTGATGTACTTTTCAGGGTCCACGGAGACCCTGCACCTGAGGCTTCTGAAAAGCTGAGACGAACACTGTCCATCTACGGTTTTAATGTGCCCGGGCAAATGTCTCCCAGGGCTTCATCGCTCTCTAAAGCTGTGAAGGAAGCTGAAGGAACTCCACTTTACCCTATTGTACGGGATGCAGTTCTGCGATCCATGAAGAAAGCGGTTTACTCCCCGGAGAATTCTGGACACTACGGTCTTGCCCTCCGGAACTACATGCATTTCACCAGCCCTATCAGAAGGTATCCCGATCTGATCGTCCACCAGGCAATTACCGCCTACGAAGAGGCCGGGGTGCCTGTTCGCTCTGAATCCATTTCGGAACTTGCAATTTCGTGCTCACAGCTGGAAAGAAGGGCGGCAGCAGCAGAGAGAACCACAACAGAGCTCATGGCTCTGCTGTTGCTCTCAAGAAAAATCGGTGGAGTGTTCAGAGGTGTTATTCGTGATAAAACTGATTTTGGATTGTTTATAAGGTTGCTTGAAGTGCCTGTTGAAGGTCTGCTTCATGTCTCGGCACTGAAGAAATACAGCCATTTTGTTCCACCGGATCTCTCCCCGGGAGCAGAGATTTTTGTATCGGTTGAAAAGTCGGACCCCATAGAGAGGAAGCTTTCGCTGCTGCCGGCAGAAGCACCTGAGGAGACAGATGACCTACAGTGAATTAACAGGAAAAATAACAGACTGGATAAAAGAAAAAGTTCGCGGAGCTGGCATGAACGGTGTGGTAATCGGTCTCAGCGGAGGAATTGATTCAGGTGTAACTGCTGCTCTGTGCACACGTGCACTGGGAGCGGAGAATGTACTGGGGCTGGTAATGCCCTGTGGCAGTATTCCTGAAGATACCAGAGACGGTCACAGAACCGCACAGCATCTTGGTATTGCCGTGAAAGTAATAGAGCTGTCCGGTGTTCTGGATGCATTTGTATCTGCCGGGAAACTGGATACAGATGATATTCTTAACCTGGCTAATGTGAAGGCCAGATTGAGGATGACAATGTGTTACGCCAACTCCCGGAACCGTCTTGTAGCGGGAACCGGGAATATGTCTGAAACAGTTACCGGCTACTGGACAAAGTGGGGCGATGGGGCTGCCGATTTTCTGCCCATAGCGGAACTCTGGAAAGATGAGGTCCGGGAGCTTGCAAAGTACCTGGAACTTCCCAGGTGGATTATAGACAGAGTGCCCTCAGCCGGGTTGTGGGTGAACCAGAGTGATGAAGGTGAGATGGGCGT
>JAGGYZ010000038.1 GCA_021162285.1 Candidatus Fermentibacteraceae bacterium | reverse complement strand
CTTGCATGCACCTTGGCTTCCACCTCTACACCTGTACCTGCTTCCTGAGAAAACACGCTTGTATTTGCATTGAAATAATCTGCCCGTACACCGGCAGTGGTTACAATGCCTCCGGAAAACCGGTAGCTCCCCTGCGCATAAACTGATGCTGAATAAGGGTATGCATTCCACAGAGAAAGATAGGCGTTCCCCGGTGAAACGAAGTAAACATTGTACTGGTAAAGGTCATAGTATGCTGCAGAAACACCTGCTTTGAGCCTTGCCCTGGGGTTGGGATTAATGTCAACTCCCAATATACCTGTTGCCACTGTTGCCTTTGAATCACGCCAGACATTCTGATGAATTCCTGTGTAGTAAAATCCCTGATCACTTTCATACATCTGCGGCGGCTGGTACTGGGTCAACCAGAACAGTGGTTCTGCACCCTCACCGACAAACCCCCCATCAGGATCATAAATTCTGTTCCAGTTCTGAAATTTCACAATTCCTGCGGAAGCCCTGATACTTGTTCTGTCTCCGATAAGGTGTGACAGATTTAGAATCAAACCGCCGGTTTCTCCAAACATCACCGGCAAGGCGTAGTCCTGACTGTGCGGAGGGAACAGATGTCCCTCAATTACATTTACCTGCTGGTATCTGGACCATGCCCACTGATTCCAGCCGTGCTCACTGTAGGAACCGATGGTACTCAGTGAGTATATGGTTCTGGGTACAGGGCGGTAAGACAGTTTCACCATGGCCGAACCGTCATTAAGCCAGTTGTACGACCAGTTACCCCGGGTATCTTCGTTGTTGATGCCGCTGGTTGAAAACTGGCCAGAGGCGCTTATTGCAACATCTCCAGGTATATCAATTCCCATAGCCGGAAGAAGATTTTCGGTGAAAGGCTCCGGCCCGGAGACAGAAAATTCCGCGCCGCTGAGGTCTTTCCTGCACAGATCAGTGTCCATGCTTTCTGCAAACACATGCTCTCCACGGGAAACCATTGATGATGTTGCATCACCCATTCTTCCGGAAATGGTTCCTCTGAACGAGTCTCCTCCTTCCTTACCAATAAGATCTACGACACCGGACAAAGAGTTTCCGTACTCTATACTCAACCCTCCGGTCATCAGCGTTGCAGTTGAAACTGCAGAAACCGGTATATCGAAATTAAGTCTGTTGTTCATTGGCGATCTCACTGAAATACCATCCAGCACATAATCCACTTCTCCGGCTCTGCCTCCCCGCACATGCAGCTCACCATCCTGTTGCACCACTCCCGGTTGAGCTGCAACAATGTCTATGATGGTACTGGTGTTCATGGTTCTCATCTCAGACAGATCAAGTTGAAATGCAGTAGCTGGTATATCCCTGATAATATTCGTTCGTGCCTGAGTAACAACAATAACCGTTGAACCTGTCGCATCTTCTTCAAGCTGAAAATCGACACGGCTGGTGTTGTCGGCTTCAACAACAACCCGCTCTACCCTGGCAGTAGCCCTGCCCATCATTCTTGCTTGAACAGTGTACGTTCCAGGAGAAAGTGCCGCAATTACATACTCACCCTGTGGCGATGTCATGGCTCCGAACGGAGTACCTTCAATTGTAACAGTTGCCCCTGTAAGAGGGTTTCCGTCAGCGTCTTCCACAAGCCCGGCAATAATACCTGTGGCAGTTGCGAACGCCGCAGCAGGCACAATCAAAAGCAACAGCACAATACCTGTTCTCATTGCTGACCATCTTTCCTGTAAAGGTAAAACAACCGCATACAGCTGATACATACTTTACCTTACAATAATTCTACACATACTATGCACAGTCAATGGTCTTCAGTATTCTGCCTGTAGCAATTTTTCAAATTGATAACTGACCTGCACGACATCTCTTTCACCAGGGTATCCGTACGGAATTGATTTCCATCATAACCAGTATTGACAGCAGATACACAATAGTGTATAAGTTGCACTATACAATATATACACAGGGAGACAGAATGATCGAAATGAAGAAGCGGCTGGGAGAACTTGGGCTGTGTTCAAACGAGATCGACGCCTACCTTTATCTGTTGAAAGCCGGTAGCGGGAAGCCATCCATAATTGCAAGGGAAATAGGCATCCTGCGTCCCAACGTATATGCAGTTCTTGATAAGCTGCAGGATTACGGGCTCATCGAGGAAATGACCGGATTCAAGAGCAGAGTCTACTCTGCAGGAGGCGTAGAAGAGAGCCTGCAGAGACTGATACAGATTGAGAAAGAGAAGGTAGAGAGAAAAACTCGAATTGCCTCGGAGCTTACTCAACTTCTTAAGGGTTTTCAAACTGGAGCAAGAAGAGGCAACGCAGTTGATCTGTTCAAGGACGGAGCGCATTCAGCTTCTGCTATCAAGCATCTGTTTGATATCGCAGAGGAAGAGATACTCAGCATTGCCCACCCACCCTACTTCAGTTCCAGATTTCATATCACTGCAGACCTTGATGAATTGAACGGTGAAGACTTACCGGGATACATAACGGAGGAGCCTTCGATCCAAAACTACAGTATGTACAGTATCTACCAGATCAGTGATATTTCACTTGCCTCTTTCAACTACCTCCTGCAGACAACTCTGCCAAATGGTGTTCAGGTAAGAGTGGCTGAGAAAACACCCACAAAGCTGCTGGTTGTAGACAGAGCCTACGTAGCAATGGGTCTCACATCTCCCGAAACAGGTCAACCGGTTAAAGAAACAGTAATCATTCACAACCCTGGACTGGCGCAGATGCTTGCCGCATCCTTCTTTCAACTTTTCAATACGCTCCCTGAAGTAGCCTCCATTGATCAGGCATCTGATATCTATCACAAGGTACGCGAAAGTGCACAGGCTGTTACAGACACAAAAGATAAGGAAGTTCTTCTATGACTTCGTTTACGAGCATTCTACTGGTTGTTCTCTCAGTTTTAAATTCTCAAACCGGAGTACATTCTTCAACGGGACCATTGATTGATCCAGTCCTTTCGCAATTACTCACCCAGCAGTGGGATTGCCCTGATGCCACAGGGAATTATCAATCTGCAGACGTGTTTGAAGGTGCCCGGTTTACCGGACATGAGAGCAGATCCATTTCCCTGTTTTCAGGATGGCCTGTGGAAATTACCGGGTTCCAGCTGCGCGGTGGAATTTACTGCAATCTGGACAGTGATTCAACAATGGAAATAGTCAGTAATACAGGGAACAAAGTGTACGCCTGGAACCTTGACGGTTCGATTGTTACCGGCTGGCCTCAGACTCTTAACCTGTTCGCATACGGCGCCCCGGCCCTTGGTGATGTGGATGGAGACGGAGAGGATGAGATTGTCGTCGGTACCCGTGCAGGTGGAACGGGAAACAGCGGCTGGCTCCATGTTTTTGAGAAAGACGGCAGTGCCGCTGCAGGTTTTCCCCTTTCTCTACCCAGCGGAGGAGCAACAAAAACTCCTGTTCTCTGTGATCTGGATGGAGACGGAGCGATGGAGATCATTCTTGAAGAGCGGAACTGGCCTGACGGCTGGATATGTGTCTACAATGGAGACGGTTCTGTTCACTCAGGATGGCCACAGCAGATGGATCATGTACCTGCCTCAAGTGCAGCAGCAGGTGACATCACCGGGGACGGTGTTCCTGAAGTGGTCGCCGTTTCCTATTTGAGTATCTACGCTTACGATGCTTCGGGAAATCTTCTGGACGGTTTTCCGTACACACCAACAGGAGACAGGTGCTTCTCCTACTCAAGCCCGGTTCTCGCAGATATGGACGGGGATGGAAACAGGGAGATAATATGTGGAGATCATTCCACCACGGCAGGAAACGGTAAGGTCCATGTAATTCACAGTGATGGTTCCCTTATGACCGGTTGGCCGCAGACAACAGCTCACTGGCTCTATGCCCCACCTGCTGTAGGTGATATCGACGGTGATGGTGAACCCGACATCGTTGTAGGAGATGAACATCTCTCCTCCAGTCCTGGCAACCTGCTGTATGGCTGGAGATCCGACGGAACAGACTTGCCCGGTTTCCCAATTGGCCCGGTATGGGCTGTAAATACCCAGGTGCTTATTGCAGACTTTGACGGTGATCAGCAGGTTGAACTTCTTTTCGATGACAACAGCGCTGCCAGCGGAACAGGTCATTACCACGGTTACAACCATGATGGCAGCATCATCGCTGGCTGGCCGCTTGAAACTACAGGTACAACATTTTTTAAAAATCTGTTTGCCGCAGACCTTAACATGGATGGAAATGTTGATCTGGTCGGAGCAGGAGAAGATCAGGATAACAACCTCTTTGTGCACGCCTGGCACACGGATATTCCGGTGAATCCAGAGTTGAATTACCTCACTATCCTCCAGTACAACAGACAGCATGACGGGGTTTACATTCCGCCAGCTTCATCAGGCATTGAGAATACGGATGTATCACCTGCTCTCGTCGTACCTCTCACCGTACAATGCACACCAAACCCTTGCTCAGAATCGGTTTTCGTTTCGGTAAGCGGAGCTCAGCCCGGTGAATTGATCTCTGTCGCAGTGAGGGATCTCTCGGGAAGACTGGTTCAGCAATTAACTGCAGCAGCGAGCAGCGGCAGGGGGATGGCAGCTACCGGCTGGGATGGCAGAGATGCTTCAGGAATTCTGATGCCATCCGGCATCTATTGCGTCACTGCCTGTTCTGCAGAAGGTACTACTGCAGCCCGGATAATAACACTGTTACGATAAGGGATGGAAATACTCAAGTTAACAGAACTACTGTTTCAGAAACGGGGCAAAGAAAATGAAAGAAATACTTACATCAGCAATCGTGCTGTTGGTAACGGCAGTGGCACTCGGTGATGAGGTCGAGCTGTACTGGGACGATGGAACACCTACCAGCACAATTTTTGATGCTGCGGTTACACCTTTTGCAACAACCTTCACGGCTCCGGCGGACTGCCAGCTGATGGCCTACAGAATGTTCTGGAGAAATATGGATGGCTCCGGAGCAAATGTTGATGTTACCTGCAGACTGTATGCAGACGACAATGGAGAACCAACAGGAGACACCATCTTTTTCGTGGATGGCAACACAGGTGACATTGAAGACGGCACATGGTTTGAAGTAGATGTCTCGGGAGAGAACATCATGCTTTCAGAGGGAGAAGTTTTTCATCCGGGGTGGTCATATCCGGGATGGGGTCCTTTTATGGGTTCTCAGCTGGACACTCCAAAAGGTTCCGGCAGCTGCTTTATTTACCAGGGCGGCTGGGTAGACAAGGATCAGGAATACACCCACATGATGAGAGTGGTGGTTGATACAGGAACAAGCTCACTTTCACTATCCACCTGGGCAGGTATCAAGAATTCCTTCCAGTAGTTTCAGGGCAGGGCGCTAAGCAGAAAGTTGTTGTAACGGGGAACAGTTTCCTCTTGTGTATCCGGTTTATCCGCTGGAACATATGTTGTAAGATTGACAGGCAACGGCTTGTCTGCTACGGAAAAAATGCTTGTGGTTGAATAGTTCATAGATTTATCTGTTATCAACAAATGGAGGCAAAATGCTTGGAGGGATTTTACCTGTACTGAGTGTGTTATGGAGCACATTGTCTGCTCCCCCGATGTTAGCAGGATACGATCTTGAGAATAGTTACATTGAGCTGCCTGATACAGGCGGATACATCACACATTCGGCATCACAGTCGCAGGCAGTTGAAGACCATTCCCTTCACAGAGGATGGCCTGTTGACCTCTGCTCTCCAGGAGCCGGTTTTCCATATACACCTACTCTTTTTGACATCGACGGCGATGGAGCTGATGAGATATTCCTCACTGGAGGAGAAACCTTCGGGCTCAGCGGCGACGGCAGCTTCCTGCCCGGCTGGCCTACAAGCGAGATGCTCTACATGGGATATGGAACAAATGATCAGATGCCCGGACCATCCTGCGGTGACATGGAAGGCAACGGCTCCGTTGAAATACTCTGGTCTCTAAGAGACTGGTATGCCGGCAGTGCACACTACTGGACATTCAACGGCAGAAACAGTGATGGAACGGATTTGGCCGGGCTTCCAATGACTGCACCCGATGAGCCGTCGAATGCACTGGACTATGCTTTTGTACTTGGAGACTCCGACGGAGACGGTAACCTTGAAGCCTGGACAGCCCATACTCTCGGTAACACAGGAACTTACTACAGAATTTCCGGAATGGACAATCTTGGGAATCTCAGCTTTACCGCGGATCTGGATACAGCGGAAACTGTTCAGAATCTCTTCTTCGGAGATGCGGATGGTAATGGCAGTGATGAATTCCTTGCAGTAACCCTTTTAGACGGAGAATTCAGGCTGCACCTGTTTACCTCAGCAGGAACTGAACAGCCCGGATACCCTGTAGGTTTGTTCGCTCCAGGAGGCGGCTACCTCATGTTTGGCCCGGTTATGGCTGCCGATCTGGACGGTGACGGTGATCTTGAGTTCATCATGGGGCATTACCAGAGTTCAATCTCATACGCTTCTGCCTACCACCATGACGGCACGGTTGTTGCAGGATTTCCAATTACTGTTGCTACAACCAGCCAGCTCTTCTATCTGGGCCTTGGTGATGTAACGGCGGATGGTTACCCTGAGCTCATCGTAACAGACAATCACCTGGGATCCGGTTTTCGTATTTATGCCATAGACATCCCGACGGGATCACCTCTCTCCGGATGGCCTGTAGCTCTTACAAACTGGCCAGAAGGCTCTCCAACAGTTGTTGATGTTAACAGTGACGGGACTCAGGACATCTGTTTCACTACCAACGGCGGGGAGCTCTTTGCTCTCTCAAATGATGGAACTGTTATCAACGGCTACCCGAAGATGATGAATGCATCCTCAATTTCCGGCGTTGCTGCCGGAGATATTGACGGAGACGGATACTACGAACTTGTGGCAGCGACACATGACGGTTTTGTCTACGCCTGGGACACCGATGGAGTTATAACTTCAAACAATGCAGACTGGCCAATGTGCGGTATTGATCCCCGAAATACAAATGTTTACTACAGTTCTCCCACCGGAGGCATTGAAGATGAGCCGCAACCTCTCTCTCTGACAATCTCCAGCAATCCGGTAAAGGGCAGCGCCGTTTTCGAGGTAACAGGTTCAACAAACTCAACTGTGGCCATCTACGACATTACCGGCAAACTAGTATCAGAGATCAGCAGTGGGAACAATCTGATAAACTGGACACCTGGAAGCAATGTAACCAGCGGTGTTTACTTCGCACGGCTTTCAGAAGAGTCAGTAGACCCTCTCAAATTCATTGTCATCAGATAGTTTACCAGCCAACTGAATGGAAGCGGCACTTATCGTATGTCCAGTATATCCAGCCATACTGGACATACTTGTAAGGAAATGCACCGACCGAAACTATTTGAAAGGCTGGTACTGAAACGACATTTCTTTCGGTTCTTCCTGATTCCAAACAGATCATTTAGCATTTCCTGAAGATATACTTAAACTGCTTGAGTGTGCTTTCCATCCCATAATACATATTCCGAATATGTATCCAGGCAGGCTGATACAAATCGTTCAGGTATTCGTTTCCCCACTGTAGAATTCCCCGAGGTATTTCTCGGACCATATCATGCCGACAATGTCGGTGTAGTGAAACACCACTATCACTGCTTCCGTGTTTTGCGGCCAGTTCACCCCATGTTACCTCTTCCAGAAGCTAACCGGTTCAGGGGGATGATTGTTCTACTTTTAAGACAATCGGGTAGGCGGTAGTTTCACAACTGCCGCCTCCCACGGCACCGTGCGTACGGTTCCGTACACGGCGCTTCCTAAGTTGCTCTTCTAATCAACATCTCTTCAAGCAGTGAATACAAGCCCATGCTGTTAAAGAATCTTCTGGGATAAACCAGATTCATATGCGAGGCTCCGCTGTTGTACCACGGACCATGTCCGTTGCATGCGCTCATTCTCGCACGTTTCAGGCTTAGCCCTCCTTGCATCAGTTTCTTCACTCGGAATCGAGGTCGTTTCCATTGTCGCCACAGTATGTTACGCAGATGTCTGCGTATCCAACTGTCAAGCTCCTCGAAAACGTTCTTAACCTCGGCCAGTGAAAAATAATTGAACCAACCACGCAATTTTGGATTAAGGTCTTCTTTAATGAATCGTCTGAGATTCCGGCCCCGTCCTCTATGAAAGCATTTTATCAGATTACTCTTGAGCCGTTGAACCGACTCCTTTGCAACCTTAAGCCTGGGTTCTTTGTTGTTTGTCATACTGTAGCCCAGGAATTTGCGCTTCCACGGACGGTCCACCGCACTCTTTTCACGATTCACTTTCAGCTTGAGACGCTTCTCCAAAAATGCACTGATTGACTCAAATACCCGCTGTCCGCTACGCTCCGACTTAACGTAAATGTTACTATCGTCAGCGTAACGGCAGAAACAGTGCCCTCTGCGTTCCAGTTCCTTGTCCAGATCATCCAACAGGATATTGGACAGGAGTGGAGAAAGTGGGCCACCCTGCGGAGTACCTTTGTGCCGTGTGGATACGACACCGCCCTCCATCATCCCAGCCTGAAGGTATCTTCGAATCAATCGCAATACCTCCTTGTCTTTGACTTTTCTGGCTACCCTCGACATCAGAATGTCATGGTTAACCCGGTCAAAGAACTTCTCCAAATCCATGTCTACAACCCATCGCCGTCCGTCTGCCACAAACTGCCGTGCTGCAAGCACTGCCATCTGTGCGCTGCGACCGGGACGGAATCCGTAGCTGTGTTCGGAAAAGTAGGGGTCAAAGAGGGGATTCAGTACCTGATGAAGTGCCTGTTGAATCATGCGATCAACCACAGTAGGGATGCCCAGCTGTCGCATCCCCTTCCCCCCGGGCTTGGGTATCTCTACCTTCCGTACCGGTTGAGGTTTGTATCGCCCGTTCAGCAGGTCTTCTTTAACTCTGTGCCAGTTTTCAATTAGCCACTGCTTCAGGTCATCAACAGTCATACCATCGACCCCCGGAGCTCCCTTGTTGGCTATAACCCGCTTGAAAGCCAGCCTCATGTTCTTCTGTTCGACTACTGCCTGCATAAGATGCTGCTCGTTCTGATGACTATTGTCCAGCGATGTCGAATGTGTCTGGTGCACCGCATCATACCCTTGGCAGTTCCGCTGCCTGCTCTCTGATGTGGCATGAATCTTCTGATTCATCTTCTGCTCCCTCACTTACTCTCCGAATTTCTGGTAACCATCTCGCAACTAAGGTTCAGGCCTTCAGTCGGGTCGAACTCCAACCTACTATGCCGTCGGCTGACTTCTGCGAATCCATCACAAAACCTCTCGATCCTGCTAGCACAAGGCAGATTCACAGACCTCCCGGGGTAAGACGCGTGACTTTCCTTTCACATACCCGCCGCATTTACGATGGCTCGGTTCCGGATGACATTGGGCTTTGCATATTCGTGTCTGCTTACCCACCGGCCACCGCCTCAGATGCGGTTCGTGTTACTCGGGCCAAGAGTTTGCCTGCACCTTCCTTCAGACAATACCTCACGATACCGCCCTTGGTGTTCGGCTAGGAGTTCCGGTCATCACGGCCTCCAGAGGGACTTGCACCCTCCAAGTCACATCCCGGTTCGCTTTCGCTTGCCGGTTAACAGCGCCGGTTATTGGCGCTGCGCGCCATGCCCGGCGCACACGCAAAAAGCCCCCGATCTTTCGATCAGGGGCTCTTGATTTATTAATGCCCGGCGATGTCCTACTCTCCCAGCCGGAGACCGACTAGTACCATCGGCGCTGGAGGACTTAACTACCGTGTTCGGAATGGGAACGGGTGGGGTTCCTCCGCCAATATCGCCAGGCAATTTCTACAGTGCAAACGCACCGCTCTCTCACATTTGAATGGGATAAACTTGTAAACCGCAAAAACAGAAGGATACAACATATTTATTGTGATGAAGCCTCACGGCCGATTAGTATTGCTCGGCTGAACACATTGCTGTGCTTACACCTGCAACCTATCAAACTTGTAGTCTCCAAGTGGCCTTATTGATCTTTCGATAGGGAAGTCTTATCTTGAGGTAGGTTTCGCACTTAGATGCTTTCAGCGCTTATCCTGCTCCAAACATAGCTACCCAGCTATGCCACTGGCGTGACAACTGGTACACTAGTGGTTTGTCCGTCTCGGTCCTCTCGTACTAAAGACAGAGCCTCTCAAACTTCCTGCGCCCGCGGAGGATAGGGACCGAACTGTCTCGCGACGTTCTAAACCCAGCTCGCGTAGCGCTTTAATGGGCGAACAGCCCAACCCTTGGGACCTGGTCCAGCCCCCGAATGCGCTGGGCCGAAATCGAGGTGCCAACCCGACACGTCGATACGAACTCTCGGTGGCGATAAGCCTGTTATCCCCGGAGTACCTTTTATCCG
>JAGGYZ010000047.1 GCA_021162285.1 Candidatus Fermentibacteraceae bacterium | reverse complement strand
TCCTTCCAGCTTTCATTCTTTTGGAAGTTCTCAAATGGAAGTCATTGAGACTGCCCGGGGCCAGGTCGCTCGTCTTCTGGGTGCAAAGAGAGAAGAAATTTACTTTACATCAGGAGGAACGGAAAGCGATAACCACGCCCTTCGGGGTGCGGTAAAGATGAGCAGTTCCCGCAGGGGAATTGTAATCTCTGCTGTTGAGCACCCTGCAGTTCTGGATACAGCAAGAGTGCTTGCCAAAGAGGGATACCCACTGGAAATTGCAGCAGTTGACGCAAACGGAGAACTGGACTTAAGTAACCTGCAGGAACTGGTTAACACGAAAACAGCAATAGTCTCCATTATGGCAGCCAACAATGAAACAGGTGTGGTAATGCCTCTGAAAGAATCAGCAGAGATTGCCCACAGGTCAGGTGCGTTGTTTCACACCGATGCAGTTCAAATGGTTGGGAAAGTACCCATTGATGTACACTCTCTGGAGATTGATATGCTCAGCCTTTCCGCGCACAAGCTTCACGGACCCAAAGGTGTCGGAGCAATTTACATAAGAAAAGGAATACAGCTGCCGCCTGTTCTCACAGGTGGTCACCAGGAAAATGGTTTCAGGTCCGGTACCTACAACACCCCTGGAATTGCAGGTCTTGGAAAGGCAGCTGAACTTGCCCTTACCCACCTGGATGATACAGCAGTAAGAGAACGGGCCCTGAGAGAGTCTTTTGAAAAAAAGGTTGTTGACAGCTGCCCTGGATCTTTTGTTGTATCAGAGAGAGCTGCCCACCGTCTTCCCGGAACAGTAACCATTATCTTCAGGGGGATTGAGAGTGAAGCTGTTCTCACCCTGCTCGATATGCAGGGGGTATACGCCTCTTCCGGATCTGCCTGCAGCACAGGCAGCAAGAATTCAAGCCATGTACTGACGGCCATGGGGGTAGACTTCAACCTGTCCAACAGTGCTCTCAGGTTCAGTCTCAGCAGATACACCACACAAGAGGAACTTGACCACACCGTGAAGCTTCTGGCATCGATTGTAGAAAGACTTAGAAGAATCTCTCCCTACGCTGAATAAACACTGCTCCGTATCTCCGCGAAAAGACTAAACAGGTTGCCCTGAAGGAAGGATCTGCCGGTTATGCTTACACTCACATTTTTTATTTCTCTCATACTGTCTTTCCCGGGGTATCCAGGTGCCGAGAGTACTGCTGATTACAATATTGAGGTTTCGCTTGATCCTGATTCAACCCGGATACAGGGCACCATGGAAATGGTGTTTACAAGTGGTGTTGATTTTCCTGTAGACACCCTGTGGCTTCATCTGTATCCCAACGCTTACAGAGATTGCACAACTGCTTTTGCACAGGACCTTGAAAGCCAGGGCAGTTTCAGTTTCAGACGCTCTGATTTTTCAGAGAGAGGCTGGATAGAGTTATCGAACTGGAGAATGAACGGGGAGCCTGTCGAAATTCATGTTGACGGGTCTCTGGGTTTCATAGTTCTGAACGATTCACTTCCAGGAGGTCAATCAGTTTCTCTTTCAGGCGATTTTCTTGTAGAAATCCCGAATTTCTGGGGCAGGATGGGCCACAGTGGAGACACATACCAGATAACACAGTGGTATCCCAAGATGTGTGTTCTGGATTCAGACGGGTGGCACCGGTCCCGGTACCATGCCGCCGGTGAATTCTACAGTGACTATGGCAGCTACTGTGTTGCCATTGAAGTTCCCTCAGAGTTTGTAACTGCTGCAACAGGAAAGATACAGAGCACAAACTTCAGTGCAGATTCCACCAGAAGGATCGACAGCTGGACTTCTGAAAATGTGCACGATTTTGCCTGGTGCTCCAGCCCGGACTACACCATTAGAACCCATTCGTTCACCTATCCCGACAGTGGTGGAACGGTAAAGGTACATCTTGTACTTCTCGATGACAGTGAAGATTACTGGGCAGATATCCCTGGTGCAGTTGATTCTACACTGGCCTACTATGGGGAATGGTACACACCGTACCCATACGACGATCTGTGGGTTGTAGATCCTGTGGAACCCGGTTCAGGCGGAATGGAGTATCCGCAGTTTGTCTTTGCATTTAAAGGCGTTCCTCTAACCAGAATACAGGAGATGGTTACCATTCACGAAGTGGGGCACCAGTGGTTCTACGGGCTTCTGGGTAACAACGAAACTGATGAGGCCTGGCTGGACGAGGGAATGAATACATTCAGTGAACTGCGTTACATGGAGCGGAGATACGGTTTCCACGGTAATCTGACTAAAACTCCGGCCTGGCTTCTCGATGCCGGCGACAGGGATATGCAGCTTGTATCGTTTGTTTCCGGAGCCAGCAGTGATGTTACCCCTGTGCTCAGCACGGCCACCGATGCAGGTGATGGAAGCTATTCCACCGGTTACACCTACTACACAAAACCGGCACTGTTTCTCTCCATGATACAGTCGCAGCTTGGAGACAGTTTGTTCGACGAAGTAATGGATACCTACTTCCAGCGGTTTGCCTGGCACCATCCACACACCGATGATTTTCAGGCTGTGCTGGAAGAGCTTTCAGGCCAGAGCTGGCAGCAGGAATTCGATTTCTGGTTAAGGGGCACCGGCTCCATGGATATCAGACTTTCCAGTCTGCAGATTCGAAACGACTCTACCTCTGTTGTTATGGGTGGTCTTATCCCATACGAGCTGTTGGTACCAGTTGTATTTAGCAGCAGTACAGATACTTTGACCGTAATGGTTACCGCTCTGCCCGGGGAGCAGACAACGGTATCTGTGCCGGGAGGATGGAGCAGGGCCGTGGCTGACCCTCTCATGCGTTTTCCGGACAAGGCTCCCTGGAACAATTCTGAGCCTGCCATTGTCAGGTACAAGCCTCTGATAGTACCTTTTCCTGAGCCGGGCTATCACAGCATCTGGGTGTTGCCCTATCCTGGTTATGCCGACGGTTCATGGAGGGCAAACGCAATGCTGATTTCAACCCCGGTTCCAGTGGAAGCTGGTGGTCCGTATACATTTGCTTCAACTGTATCCATGCCCTTCAAAAGAGATGCCTCTGCAGCGCTGGGGCTTTCTCTGTCTGTGCCTCTGTTAAGAAACAGTACAGACAACATCATCAGTAATTCCAGATTCTTTACCGGTTACGGGATCAACAGACTCAGCACCGGCATCAGCTGGCACACAAAGGGTACGCTTGCTGTTGACAGGCGAAGGGCAATCTCTTTTGGAACACAGATATTCAGTGTTACCGATACAACCGTATACGGAGGCAGTAATCTGCAGCTCGGTACTTCAATGGAAATTCAGTCCGGTTTGAGATTCTCCCGGCGCATGTTTAATATGTCATACGCAGCCGGCTTGAAAACCTTTGCCGACCCCGGATTTGCCGGAGATGCCTATGCAGGTGTGAGTTTTGATGCTGAAATGAGAAACAGGCTGTCTGGAAGCTTTACTGCTTCAACCAGAGTTAACGTGGAAGGTGTAACTGAAAACGCCCCTGTTCACAGGCTTGTCAGGTCATCAGGAGGACTGTTTGCGGATAATTCTCTCGTTGGGGCTCTGCTTCCTCCAGACGGTTTGCTGAGCCCGCTGGAACACTACTGTGTGCGTACTGGTCCGGCACTTCCCGGGTACTGGAACAACACAGTCACAGGCAGAATTGGGTTCTCGCTGGAACAGCGGTTGATGCCGGGGTTTATTCCCCTGGGTCTTTTTGCCGGAACAGGATGGGTTGGTAACTCGCTTGAAGACCTGTCTGAAGGTTCTCTTATGTCAAACGCCGGTGTTGTTCTGGATGCGGCGGTGGTTGAGGCAATCTTTCCCCTTTGGGTTTCGGATCCGGCGCAGGGAGAGGATAACTGGGAATTCAGGTGGAGGTTCCGTGTGGCACTTTAGCCGCAGCTGTTAGAAACTCCTGATTCGGGCGTATTGAATACCCGCATAAACTACCGTATACAGTAATCTATGCGGGTATATTAAAACAAAGAGCGGCTTAAGTTAGAGTATGTCTAACTTGAAATGGCCGTTGAGGGTAGGGAACTGCTGATATTCAGTTTCACCAACGCCACTTATCTCGCCCTTGATGTATTCATCTGTGATTTCAGTAATAACTATTGTAGTGCTGCCGATAGGGTTAATTCTGCCACTGCTGTGGAAGAGTCCTATATTGCTGATTCGGCCAAATTCACCGTCTTCGCTGGTGTACTCGCCAACCTGGAGGCCGTCAGAAGCACTTATTCTGCATGTTAAGATCAATCCATCTTCAGGAACACTGGGAACGCCTACTGGAACGCTCCAGCCAAACTGAGGATCTTCTTCAACTTCATAAGTTGCAATAAGGAAAGTTGCACCTGAGCTTAGTCTGTCTTCAGCAAAAGCAGAGCCAATTTCCATAAGACCATCCATATCAGGATAGTTATCCTCACGATTAAATCCGCTGATCATGATTTCATTGTCAGCAGGCTCTTCAACAACCTCTTCTGGAGTTGTTTCTTCAACTTCCTGCTGGCCATCAGCAACAACAGTTGCATCTTCAGTGTTTTCTGCCTGTGTCTCGGGTGTGGCCCCACCACAACCCAGAGCAAGTACGATCAATAGACCTGACATCAAGTAGAATGCTTTCATTTTTGTCTTTCACTCCTTTAAAGTGCGTGTTAAACTTGAACCCCTCGTGCGAAACAAAGCAATATATGATTGTGGTTCCATGGCTACAAGGCAGCAGACAGTGTATTCCGGAATGGTGGTTAAGTAAAACGGTTTATCCACCTGCACTTGTGTCAGCTCATAACCTGCAGGTATTACAGAGACTGTACTTTTCCAGGTAAGTTTATTTGGATAAATGAACAGGGATATTGAATTCGAGCCGTTCAGGGGATTTTACCAAAACAGCATAACTGGGACAAACCTCACACCTGAAGCCGGATCACTGACAGCTTATCCAACCTCTATCTCAGGTACAACACTGTAATCCTCATTGGTCTCATATACCATTTCCAGAGCTTCGGGCACTTCCGGGCGTAGATATCCCAGGCTTTTTCAGAAGCCCTGCCCCGTCCAGTTTGCCCCTGCATACAATTCAACATTTTCAAAGTTGTCTATGCCGGTTCTGATTCCACCGTCAAGGGAAATCTCGTCGGTAAACAGATACTCCACCCCGCCGCCGAACACCAGTTTTGAAGAAGTTGATCCATTCATGGCGACGTACAGCAGGATGTCGGGAGTTATGAAACTCGATCCTCCGGTGTTAAAATACATCACATCCACCACCGTATCGTCGAAGGGATTCCTGCCACCGTTCAAAGCATACTCCGCAGACATGGACAAGCGAAAGTCAATAAAGGTTGTGCTTGTCACTGCTCCAAAGGCCAGTTCAGATCCTCTGTCTCTGTTTTCCTCTCCTGAAGGAACAGTAAGCCTTCCTGTAAACTTGAGGGAGGTTCCGCCGCGGGCTCTTTCGTAAAGCCATCCTCCGGACAGGGTGATGTCCCCTATGGCTGATCCGTTGTATGCGTTGTCAACAGGAATAACCGGTATTTCAATACCAGCTTCCATGTTGTTTTCTGCTCCCCACAGGGCCTTCAGCGGTGTGCGAAAAATTGTTCCGTTGTCGGTGGAGACAAACTGAAGTTCCATTCCCGCACGGAGCAGACCTTTCTCAATAATGTCAGAGCAGGGAAGACCTGGCCAGCCGGAAAGACCACCCGGGCCGATTGACCATGATGCCGAAAAGGCTGCAGCAGCAGTCACCGCAAGCAGTGCTAAAGTATTTTTCATTACTCCTCCGGGGTTGACATTCACTACCGTTTTATGGAAATGTACTACACTGGGAATATAGGTTCCAGATTCAAGGAGGTGATAATGAGAGCTGGTGAGGTATGGATTCTGATTTCTGTTGCGGTATTTTTATCCGGAGGAATCTTTACCGCGGTGAAAGTCGCGCCGGATATGACGGTGCTGTATCCTGAAAGTCAGCTTCCTGAAGATCTGTCTGTTTACGACCAGCTAAAACTGGAAATACAGCCGTATCACTTTGGTAACGTTCCTCGGGAGTCTTTCTCCGGCGACACGACTGTCTGGGTTGTGGATCTGGACCACAACATGTACAGTCTGTCGCAAGCCGATCTGTACATAACAAGGATTCTCAGAAAACTGAATTTCAGCCGTATTATTGCGCGGGAAAGAGAAACAGGGGGTATGGTCTTCAGCGCGTTGTTTCCCAACGGCCAGCCTCTGAAGATTCACTTTACATCACCTTGAAGAAACTGACTGTCCGGTAGTGGTTTTCGTTTGAGGTGGTCAATTCTCCTGACTTTATTTATCTTCCATCTCTTCCGGAAGGTTGGGTTGCAGGGGTGTGCGAACGCTTCCGGCCAGATGTTTACTTTGTAACTGCTGATATAATAAAGAATTAGATGAGCGATTGATCACAGATGAAGGGGAGTTCTATGAAGAGAACCGACAGATGGAGAATTTACAGTTCCGCTTTTGTGCTCGTGCTGGCACTGATTCTCATCTGGCCGACGGTGAAATGGTATTCACTACCGGCTGTAGAGAGAGACCGTGCAGAAGCCAGTGTTCAGCCTGAGACAACAAACCCTTACCTCAGGGAGCTTATTGAAAGCATGGAGGAAGAGGGCGGAGAGACCGTGCTGGAACAGTACAGACAACTGTATCAGTCCAGTATGGGAACCATCAAGCTTGGGCTTGATCTTCAGGGCGGTATGTACCTGGCTTACACTGTGGAACCAACAGCAGGGCTTGATGCCGATGAGGCTCTGGACCAGGCTCTTGAGATCATCAGAAACCGAATTGATGAGTTCGGTGTGTCTGAACCTTCCATTACCCGCCAGGGCAGTGATCGGATCATAGTTCAGCTTCCAGGTGTCAGGGACCCGGCAAGAGCCCGTTCAATTGTTGAGAGACAGGCTCTGCTTGAGTTCAAAATAGTTGCTTACCCCAATGCTGAACATCCGTCTCCTTCCAGTATTCCGGTAATAAGGGAAATAGAAGCAGTTCTTGGAGACGAAGTTCTCGATGAAGCGGTAGCTGAACCTGTCGTAGATGATGAGTTCACCCTTCCTGCCGGAGGAGACGATTTAACCCTTCCGGTTCCGGAAACAGATGACGATCAGGTTCTTCCCACCATAGAGGTGGCTGGTACTCTCAGCTCGCTTCTCACATCTGTAAACGAGAACGATGCAACAATTCTCAGTATCATGCCCGGCGACTGGGTGATTTCACAGGGAGAAGAGTTTGATGTCTTCCAGTCAATCATCAACCGCGATGATGTAAAAGCGATACTCTCAGAGGCGAATCTTATCTTTGTCTTTGGAAAACCAACTGCAGTCGCCAACGGAACCATGCTCATGAGTGTTTTTCTTATTCCGGAAGATTCCGGTCGCGGCTGGGACAGACAGTCGGATATGGATCTGCCCTACTACAGGCTTACAGGGGCAAACCTTACAGATGTCCGTATTAGAATGGGAGATGCCAACTCCTTGAGCAGAGACCCATATCTTCTGCTGGAGTTTGATGACGCTGGTGCCTCCAACTGGGCAAGAATAACAGGAGATAATGTAGACGAGCGGGTTTCTATTCTTCTTGACGGTAGAATTTATTCAGTAGCTACCATTCGCGAAAGAATCACCGGAAGCGGAACAAGGCTTTCCGGGTCTTTCTCTGTGGAAGAGGCCAGGGATCTCAGGCTGGTTCTTAAAGCAGGAAGTCTGCCTGCCAGGCTGGTTATTGCTGAAGAACAGACAATAGGCCCCAGCCTCGGGCAGAAAGCCATCAGTAACGGCATGATTGCCGGTATTGTAGGACTGGCTCTTATCGCGGTGTTCATGATGATCTACTACGGAGTCAGCGGATTCATTGCCGTACTTGCTCTTTTGTTCGATATGCTGATCATTCTGGGATTCCTGTGTTTCCCGGGGCCGTTTGCAAAGCTGGGGTTCACCGGGCTTAACGCCACTCTCACCCTTCCCGGTATCGCCGGTATTATCCTTACCATCGGTATGGCAGTAGACGCAAGTGTTCTTATCTACGAGCGTATCCGCGAGGAACTTCGCTCCGGCAAGGGAATCAGATCCGCAGTTAATGCAGGTTATGCAAGAGCCTTTGTAACCATTATGGATGCCAACATCACCACCTTCATTACGGCACTGGTTCTGTACAAGTTCGGAACCGGTCCCATAAGAGGCTTTGCCGTTACCCTTTCCATTGGAATTATGGCATCGATGTTCTGTTCTCTTGTGTTTACCAGATCCATCTTCAGCATCATGCTGGCACAGGTGAAGAGAACCAAAATCAGTATAGGCAAGATGACTCTTGTGAGAGATGCCCACTACAACATTACATCCATACGCAAAAAGACCTACGTTGCTTCTCTTGCCATGATACTCATAGGGCTCATCGCCTTTCTCGCCCACGGCGGTCTCAACCTGTCCATCGACTTTACCGGCGGTCTTGAAACCAATGTTATCTCCCAGGTGCACAGCACCACAGATCAGCTTGCCGGTGCTCTTCAGGCGCAGGGTCTTGAAAGCGTGCAGGTACAGTCTCTTCAGGACTGGGACGGAGAAGGCAGTGCTTTCGTGATAAGAACCTCCACAAGCGATAAGGAAATAGTGTACGGCGCTCTCGACCAGGAAAGCTGTACGCTGATGGAAGACGAAGGCGGCAACTCCGAAGCCTCTTTCATCAAGCAGATAGGTCCCCGCGTAGGGGCTGAACTGAGATCGAAGGCTGTGGATTCAATTCTTATGGCCATGTTCTTTATCGTTCTCTACATCTGGTACAGATTCCAGTTCAAGTGGGGAGTGGCTGCCGTTGTTGCTCTCGTCCACGATGTTCTGATCACCGTTGGTATCCTCGCACTGCTTCAGGTGGATGTAAGCCTTACCATCATAGCGGCACTGCTTACAATTGTGGGATACTCGATCAACGATACCATCGTGGTGTTTGACCGAATCAGAGAAGACAACAGGCTCAGAAAAGCCAAAACCTTCGAGGAGACGGTAAACAAGGGTATCAACGAGACGCTCAGCAGAACCATTGTAACATCCGTTACTACATTTGTTTCAGTGCTGATGCTTTTCATCTTCGGTACTGGAGATATAAGGAACTTCGCCCTTACGCTGATGATAGGTATCGTTGTTGGAACCTATTCATCAGTCTTTGTTGCAAGTCCAATCCTTATTGACTGGCACGCAAGACTGAAGAAGAAGTAGGGCAGTTTTAAATAAGGGGGAGGGCTCAGGCTCTCCCCTTTTTTAATGGTATTGAAACAACAGCCCTGGCACCGCCGTCTTCTGCATTGGAAAGAACAAGTGAACCGCCGTGCTTCTCAAGTATTCTGCTGACGATGGAAAGGCCCAGACCGGAGCCCTTGCTGTCGTGTCCTTTAACAAAAGGATTAACAGCTTTCTCTGCAAAACCCGGAGGAAATCCGGGGCCGTCATCTGTAACTGCAACTTCCACCATATCTTTGATAGTGGAGATGCTGATTGTTACGGTGGACTGTGCGTAGCGCACAGAATTTCGCACAAGGTTTGAAACAGCACGAAGCAGCAGGCGGTGATCGCCGTACACAGCCGGGTCTGTGCTGTTGGGAGAGACGGTTATTTTAACATCCGAACCGGGTATCCTTTCGCTGTCTGCAGCACCCAGGCAGATGTCCTTCATGGAAATCTGTTCTATTACCAGTGCTCCGGTGCTTCCTATT
>JAGGYZ010000124.1 GCA_021162285.1 Candidatus Fermentibacteraceae bacterium | reverse complement strand
ACGCACAGAAGCGGTTTCATTCCCTGTGTCTTTCTTAAAAAGGAAACCACCGTGGAATCCGTGTCGGAGAAATCTACCCACTGGAATCCCTCTGGTGTACAGTCACTTCTGAACAGCTGAGGGTGATTCAGGTAGAAACGGTTCAGCGAAGATACGAATTCTCTCATCTCAGTTCCGCCTTCAGGAAGGCTGATTGAGAGATTCCACTCTGTATCCTGAGCTCTCTCTCCACCCATGAAAAGCAGCTGCTTACCGGGGAAAAACCACTGAAGGCACACAAGAAGCCTGAGGTTGGCCTGTTTCTCTTCCGGGCTGCCCGGCATTTTGTTCAGCAGTGAACCTTTTCCGTGAACAACCTCGTCGTGGGAAAGGGGAAGGATATAGTTTTCGCTCCAGGCGTACACAGCACTGAATGTTATCTTGCTGAGCATGTGTTTTCTGTACACAGGATCGGCTCTGAAGAACTCAAGGGTGTCGTTCATCCAGCCCATGTTCCATTTGAAGTGGAAACCAAGTCCACCTTTGTCCGGCGGCATTGTAACACCTGACCAGTCTGTGCTTTCCTCGGCAATCATCATGGTACCGGGAAACAGAGTTCCCGCATAATGGTTCAGCTCTTTCAGAAATTCGACAGCTTCAAGGTTTTCCCGCCCTCCGTATTTGTTGGGTATCCACTGACCATCTTTCCGTGAATAGTCCAGATACAGCATCGAGGCCACTGCATCCACTCTGATCCCGTCTGCATGGAATGTGTCCAGCCACTGCAGGGCACTGGCGTAAAGAAAGTTCCTTACTTCATTTCTTCCGTAGTTGAAAATCAGTGTGTTCCAGTCCGGGTGGTACCCTTTTTTTGGATCTTCGTGCTCGTAAAGGCAGGTTCCGTCAAACTTCGCAAGCGCCCACCGGTCGGCGGGGAAGTGCGCCGGAGGCCAGTCGACAATCACACCCAGCTCTGCTGTGTGACAGCTGTCTACAAAACGGCAGAATTCCCACGGTGTTCCCATCCTGCTTGTTGGAGCCAGAAATCCGGTAACCTGATACCCCCATGACTCGTCCAGCGGGTGCTCCATAACAGGAAGAAGCTCTATGTGTGTGAACCCAAGGTCTTTTACATAGGGAATAAGCCACTGTGAAAGGTCGCTCCAGGAGTTGAAATCATTACCCTTTCTGGTCCATGAAGAGGCATGCAGCTCGTAAATGGAAATCGGGGAGTCAAAGGTGCTGCTGTTGTTTCTCCGGGTCATCCATTCTTCATCCGACCATGTGTAGGAGAATGGATCCTCCACCACAGAGGAATTACCTGGTCTTTTTTCAAAACAGACAGCGTACGGATCTGACTTTTCAAGTTTCTTTCCGTCTTTCGCCGTGATCATGTACCGGTAGTAATCACCGCAGGAAACACCTGGAATAAACAGCTCCCAGACTCCGCCTGCACCAAGTGTTCTCATGGGGTGTCTGCTGGTGTTCCAGTTGTTAAAAGAGCCTGTAACACTTACCGCAAGGGCATTGGGTGCCCAGACAGTAAACAGTGTTCCTGTGGTCTCGCCGACTTTCCAGATTCTTCCACCCATTTTTCTGTGGAGTTCAAGATGTTTCCCGCTGTTAAAAAGATGAAGATCCACCTCACCGAACTGCGGAAGAAATGAGTAGGGGTCGGCTGTCTGCCACCATGAGCCGTCTTTCAGTGTGATCTTAAGCTGATATGAGAAAAACCCCTGTGGCTCCGGGGATACCCAGACGAAGAAGCCCCTGTGGTCAATCATCTTCATTTTCCGAACATCTGAGTCGGTGACCAGCTGAATGGAGACTGCTTCAGGGCAGAAAGCTCTTACAGAAACACTACCGGTTGATTCCACCTTGTGCATTCCCAGTATTGAATGGGGGTTTGATACCGGTCCGACTATTACTCTGTTTACTTCCCGGGTGGTAATATCGTGTTCCATGAACAGACTACATCATTATCTTCAGAGCAAGACCAAGCAGCAGAAGATATCCCAGAGAGTCGGTACAGGCAGTGAGAAGGATGTTGCTTCCAAGAGCAGGGTCTCTGCCAAGGGCACGAAGCATGAGAGGTATTCCCGCACCCAGCAGGCCTGCCAGCGCCATGTTGGCTACTATGGAAATAAAAATTACAATGCCCAGAGACATCGCGTACGAAGGGTCAGTCGCGGTAAAGTAGGCCACTGAGGCAGCAACAGACCCTGCAACCAGCCCCAGAAGTAATCCAAGGGCCGACTCCTTGAACAGTGCCTTTCTCGCACTTGTGAAGTCGAGTTCACCAAGTGCTATACCTCTCGTAATAACAACCAGCGACTGATTGCCTGTGTTCCCGCCCATACCGGCAACAACAGGCATGAACGCGGCAAGCATGGCAAACTGTGCTATTGTTCCTTCAAAAGCGCGAACAACTGTTGAGGCTATAAACGCAGTTACCAGATTTACCAGTATCCATGGAAAGCGCTGTTTGAAAGCTGTGGGAACGGGTGTAAATATGCTGTCATCTTCGGAGAGACCTGCCATGCGGTACATGTCTTCAGTTGCTTCTTTTTCCATAACATCAAAAAGGGCATCGCCGGGGATTACACCCATGAGGTGGTGGTTGTCGTCAACCACGGGTACAGCCATGATGTCGTATTTGCGGGCGATGGAAGCCGCTTCCTCGCTGTCGTCATCGGTGTCTACCGTGAACGGGTCATCAACCATGAGTTCTCGAATAGAAGTGTCCTGGGGGCAGGTTACAAGCCTTCTGAGAGGAACCACACCCATAAGCCTGTTGTCTTCGTCAGCCACATACACATAGAATGGTACATCAACAGATTCACTCTGATTTCTGATCTGTTCCACTGCTTCACTGGCAGTGAATTCAGGTCTTACCACCATGTAGCTGGAGGCCATCACCTGGCCGGCACTGTCTTCCGGATAGATCATCAATTGCTCTATACGGTAGCGGTTGGTCTCTGGAAGCAGTTTGAGTATGGCTTCATGACGCTCCTCTGAAATCTGTGACAGAAACTGCAGAGCGTCGTTTGGATCCTGTCTTTTTAGAATCCTGGCAATGCTTTCGTCATTAATGTCTTCAAGAACCTCTGTGAGAAGAGAATCGGGAAGTTCGGCAAGAACATCTCCTGCTTTCAGCTGACTGAACAGCATGTCTACCAGCATTCTGGTTTCCGCCGGAGTGAGGTTTACAGAGAACAGGTCTGCAATGTCTGCAGGGTGAATCTTGCTGATCGCAATGGCTGCCCGTCCTGTGGCTTTCTGGGCCAGGAGCTTGCGTATGTAGTTCATCTGGGTTGGTGTAATTGCCACTGTCGCCTCCTTCCCGCTTTATGCCGAATCGTTCGGTCAGAGTACTAAGTTAACCATTGATGAACTGTTGTCAACAGGGGCAGGATTTACTTTGTTCCGGTCTCATCTGCTTTGCAGATGCCAAAACTGTAGGCAACAGGTCCCAGAACAGGAAGCGGTTCAACCTTGCCGGAAAATCCGTTTATGAGGCCGATAACAAACAGAACGATAGCAATCAAACCGATGAATCCGTCAACAAAGAATGGAGTACCCGGAAGAAATCTTACAAAAAACAGAATGGTGGGTAGAAGAGACTGCTGGGCATGGAACGTTACGAATCTGTTTTCTCTGCCTGCTACCATTGCGATCAGGAAACCTATAATTCCAAGGTAAGAAATACCGGCCAGGGCCTTTCCGTTCTCAATGTCCGATGAACTTATGTTAAAAGCAGTTGACATGTGCGATCTTCTCCTTCAAAAAAAAGGGGCGATAAAAACCGCCCCCCTGCAATGTTCACAAACAGACTACTCTACGTCGGGAGAACCTGGTTCGGCAGGTGGCTCAGGAGCTGGAGTTGTTCCACCCTCTGCAGGCTTGAGAATGCCGAACTTAAAGGCAATGTTACCAACAACAGGAAGAGGCTTGATCTCTCCTTTAAAGCCGTTGAGAAGGCCTATAATAAAGAGAACGAAAGCTCCAAGAGCAACAATCCATCCCACAACAGGGATAGGTGCTACAAGCATGCAGATAACAAGGATCAGGCTCTGCTGAGCATGATACATCACATACTTGTTCTCTTTGCTGGTAAGAAATGCAATGAGAAAACCGAGAATACCAAAGTAGGCGATTCCGCCCATGGTTTTCCCCTCGTCGATCTCAGCTTGCGTAATGTTAAACTCGTTAGTCATCAATAACTCCCTCCGTATATGTAACACTAACAAACAGGTACCTGCAAACACAGGGCAACATTCTTTAATGAGAATCACATGTCAAGCTCACCACTTGCAGTATTGTCCCACAGTCTGCATTATATTCCATGTATGCTGGAGGTGACAAGTGAGCGATACGGTGACAAAACAGAACGGGGATATGATTTCTCTGGTCTCGATATTCCATTTTGTGCTGGGTGGTCTTCAGATGCTTTTTTCCCTGATTGGCCTTGTTTACGTGGCCATTGGGGCAATGATGGCTTCCGGGGCAATGGAATCAACAAAGGGAAACCCGCCTCCACCTGAGCTTGGCTGGATATTCGGCGGAGTTGGTGTTGTTTTTGTTCTTGTTTTTATCACCATTGGTTTTCTAACTATCAGGACGGGTATTAATATCCGGAGAAGGAGAAGACGCACCTTCTGTATGGTGATTGACTCTATTCTGTGTTTGATGGTGCCATTGGGAACCATCGTTGGCATTTTCGGTTTAGTCTTATTGACGAAACCGGAAACAGCAGAAGAATTCGAGGGGTAGGGAAGGAGCATATAGTTGAGCACGAATACTGTTTCTGAAAAACGAAGCGAGAAGCGTCACGGCGGAAAAATGGAGGTGGTTATCGGTACCCACGGGATGCCGGGCCGTTCGGTCACCGCCCTTAATATCAGTGCTTCAGGGCTTTACTGTATTTGTGATGAACCACTTGGAGACTTGACCAGAGTCGATGTCTCTGTAAACATGGGTGACAATCAGGTGATGGCAAGAGCTGTTGTTATTAGAGAAGAGGAACTTCCTGACAGTAAATGGGGTATAGGTTTATTCTTCACGAGAATAAGGTTTGAAGACAGACAGTTTTTCGCAAGGTATGTAAACGGGGAGTGATCTTTTGAAAAAAACCGTTCTTTTCATCATCCTGGCAGGATTGCTGTCCGGGTCCGCCAGCGCAAGCAAATATGCAGGTGAGTTCATGTATGTGGGTGCAGGGGCCCGCGCCCTGGCTCTGGGAAGCGCTTATTCTGCAGTGGCAGACGATATAACAGCCGGTTACTGGAATCCTGCAGGTCTTGTTCACAGCAGAAGTAAATCTCTTGCCTTCATGCACTCAGAGAGATTTGGCGGCCTTATCTCCTACGACTATGTGGCTTATTCACAGGAGTACGGCGGAGATGTGTATGCAGCCAGTCTGTTTAGAACAGATGCAGGAAGAATAGCAGACACAAGCGATCTGCAGTGGTACGATACAGGCAGCGACGGAGTTTTTGGAGAAGACGGCACCGGGGCTCCCGGTGACAGCGGTAACGATGACTACGATCCTGCCGGCAACCCCTCCGGTACAGAGGGCAACGGTCAGTGGGATCCCGGTGAAGAACTTATCTACGATGAGGGAAGAATCACCTGGAGCAGTGCTGCAGACAATGCCCTTTACCTGTCCTGGGGGAGAGCTCTCAGCGGAAATTTCTCCGTTGGTGCAACTTCAAAGGTAATCTACAGAAAGCTCATGGATTACAGTGCCTGGGGTGTGGGATTTGATGTGGCTGCGAGATGGAATGCAACGGATGCTTTTGCCATTGGTTTGAACATGCAGGATGTCTTTGGAACTTACATGTTCTGGAATACAGGTGCCAGCGAAAGTGTTTCTCCAACGGCGAAGCTCGGTGCATCGTTCACATGGCCTGTTGCAAGGTTCCATTCAGTTTTTACCTTTTCAGCAGACGGCGACTTCCGGTTTGAGGGAAGAGAGTTTGCCTCCCAGTACAGTATTCCCGAAGCTGGCGTAAGTCTCGATACACACATAGGTGCCGAGCTTCTCGTTAAGGATACTGTAGGTTTGAGGATAGGTTCCTGCCAGGGCAACATGACTGCCGGTCTGGGGTTCACTGTCAGTTTCAGCGGGCATCCGGTTTCTCTTGACTATGCCTGGGTTACCCACGATCAGCTGGACAGTACACACCGGATTTCTGTGGGAGTAGGTCTCTAGCTCCGTCTATGGGCTATGCCAGAGAAATTCTTCGTAAAGGGGTTCATTTCGGATCTCTGATTATTCCTGCCGCCGTTGTTTTTTTACCGAAAAAGGAAATGGTTTTTATTCTAGCTGCCCTTGCACTGGGAATGCTTGTGGTGGACATCATCAAATCCCGCAACAGGGTATTTCGCAAATTCTTTCTCGGACTTTTCGGCAAAGTTTTGAGGGGAAAAGAACAGGAAGGGGGGATGACTGCCTCAACGGTGCTTGTGGCCAGTGCAGCTCTGACCGTTTACCTGTTCCGAACTGAAATCGCAGTTTCCGCACTTGTGTTTCTCTCTGTGGGAGATTCTTTCGCAGCTCTTGTGGGTAAGAAGTTCGGCAGAACAGTTCTTGTCTCCGGCAGAACCCTGGAGGGCAGCCTTGCAGCCCTGCTCAGTTGTTTGCTGTTTTCCATGCCTCTGCTTCAGATCTCTGCTGCAAGAGGATGGTCTCTTTCACCTGCAGGGCTTGCAGCAGGTGCCGTAGCGGCAACACTGGCAGAGCTTTTTGAAATTCCCCTGGATGATAATCTCAGGATACCGGTACTGGCAGGTATGGTTATGGAACTGGTTATTCCCGGATGATATGCTACATCGAGATCTACGGTTGTCAGATGAATGTTCACGACGGTGAGATTCTCTCCGGCATACTGCAGTCAGCCGGACACACAGTCGTAAAAGATGTACATGCCGCTGAAGCTGTGTTTGTAGTTACCTGCGCAGTGCGTGAGCATGCAGAGACAAGAGCACTTGGAAGAATAACCCACCTTGCCGGAATACCGGAAAAAAGACCTGTGATGGTGCTGTGCGGCTGTGTTGCCCAGGAACACGGTGAGAAGCTGCTGAAAAAGATAAAACTGCTGGATCTGGTTGTGGGACCCGATGTGTATCATCTTCTGCCTGAACTGCTTCAGGAAAGAAGAAGAATTGCAGTTACCGATCAGGGTTCTGAAGACTACGAGCAGGTTACAGCAGTAAGAGAGCAGTTTCCGAGATCGTTTGTAACGGTTATGCGCGGGTGCAACAACTACTGTACTTACTGTATTGTTCCAAGGGTTAGAGGACGGGAAAGAAGCCGGCAGGCAGAACTGATTTTGAAGGAAGTAAAGAGTCTGGTTGAAGAGGGTTACAGAGAGGTTACTCTTCTGGGGCAGAATGTTAACTCTTATTCCTCCGATGGAGTGAGATTTCCCGAGCTTCTTCAAAGGGTGTCTGACACAGCAGGAGATAGTTGCAGGGTCAGGTTCGTAACCAGTAACCCCAGAGACCTTACAGAAAAGCTTGCCCGTGTAATGTCTTCAAGGGAAAACATCTGCAATCAATTCCATTTGCCTGCACAGTCAGGTAACGACAGGGTTCTGAAGGCTATGAACAGGGGATACACCAGGCATAGTTACCTGGAAAAGGTAGCCATGCTGAGAGAAATGATGCCGGACATCGTTGTTTCTACAGACATGATAGCCGGGTTTCCCGGCGAAACAACTGAGGAGTTCGAGGATTCAGTATCCCTTCTGGAGGAAGTCAGATATGACTACGCATTTCTTTTCAGGTACAGTGAAAGAACCGGTACAGCAGCATTGAACATTGAACCGTCTGTACCTGTGAAAGAACGCTTGAGAAGGCTTTCAATTCTTCAGGAACTTCAGACAGGAATAACCCTGGAAAAGTCAAAGCAAACTATTGGAAGAAAAATGACAGTTCTGGTTACCGGTCCTGCAAAAAGAGCAGGGCAGACAGCCTCAAGAACAATGGGGAACAGACTTGTTATTCTGGAAACACAGAACTACTCGCCCGGCGAGCTTGTACCGGTAGAAATAGTTAAGGCAGACGGTTATACACATTTCGGAGAACCCTGCAGCTGACCCTCCAGGATCAGTTTTCAATTTCTGTAAGCATCTCAGATACAGATTTTCCGGTTTTTTCCAACCGTTCTCTCAGTGTTTTAATAAGCTGCGCGGCTCTTTGTACTTTGTGTTCCAGTTCGTCAACAGGGCAGTCGTCACGGCTAACCGCATCAACAATGCCTTCAAGCTCGGTGAGCATCTGTGAATAGGTCAATTCTTCAGTCATCTTCTATCTCCTTCACAACCGCTGTCAGTGAACCGCGGTTCATAGATATTCTGATAATCTGGTTTTGTGTGACCTGCTTTACGCTGCGCAGAGGTAAACCGTCTGTGTCACGAACCACAGCCCAGCCCAGCTTCAACATTTTTTCAGGATCACGCATTTCTATCTGTTTCTCTGCTTCGGTTATCTGTGCAAGAAGGCTGTGAAGTTTTGCAGCAACCGAAATGCTTAGTCCGGATGCCAGTCTGTGCAGTTCATCAGCCTTTCTGGAAGGAAGTGAAGCAAGGTGAACCGTCAGTCCGGAAACAAGGTTCTTTATCCTCATTGACTCCATGAGGATTTTCGGGGAAACACTGGAAACCAGTGAATGTTTCAGCACCGAAACAGCATCGTCGAATGCAGCTACTGTATCAACAAGAACAGAGGCAGCATGGGTGGGTGTTTTCGCTCTGGTGTGTGCGGCGTAGTCAGGCAGTGTAGTATCAATTTCATGGCCAATTGCAGAAATTACCGGCCATGGAAGCTGGGCAATTGTTCTTGCCACCCTCTCATCGTTGAACCAGGCAAGATCTGTTGCGGATCCGCCTCCTCTTGTTAATACCACAGCATCCAGGGAAACAGGACTTGTCACAAGTCTGTTGAAGGCTGCACACACAGATTCTGATGTAGAATTCCCCTGCATCGTTGCATACGCAGCAAAAACCCTGAATGGGTAACCTGATTCATCCAAGGTTTTTAGAAAGTCTGTTTCAGCTGCGGAACCCTTCGAAGTAACCAGACCTACACTCAGAGGAACTCCGGGCAATGGAAGTGTACCGTTCTCGGTCAGGACTCCTTCTCTGGAGAGCCGGGCAACCAGTCTCTGCAGGGTTGCAGCAGCAGCTTCGCCTGCAAATTCCGCATCAAATCCCTTCATGATCAGCTGAAAACGGCCTGACCGGTCATAGAAGCTCACAGAGACAAGAATTCTTACCTCAGTGTTGTTCTCCAGCTGGAACAGTTTGCCGTGTCTGCCTGCTTCAAGGGATATTCTGGAACGGTCTCCGGCAAAAAGAGCGCAATCCACAACGGCATCAGGCTGTTTCCCGGGACCTGAAGTATCTGCAAGTTGAAAATAGGAATGACCTCGGCCGGATACTCTCCTCAAGCCGGTAACGATACCTCTTACCCACACTGGATCGGGAAATCCGGCCTGAAGAACGGTTTTTACAGACCGGTTGAGTTCAAGAACTGTAAGGTCTGAATGCATTACTGGATTTTCAGTGTGAACTGTCCACCGTTTCCACCGGTATCGTGAACCACTATGTAGACAAGGCCGGATTCCGATGCAGGAAGGGTTAGAGATTCATTCCCGGGCTCCATGCCGCTGACTATGGTAAATCCCAGGGCGTAAACGAAATCTTCACCGTAGGGCAGATTCATAAACTGGTCAAAGTTCATTTCGCTTGAGGCAGTGACAATATCAAAATTGGTTTGACCGTCAACAGATTCAAGAGTGATCCAGTAAACTGTTTCGTGATCGAGAGAAACTGTGTAAACAGCAGTTGCTCCCCGATCCATGGTATCGGTAACATCCAGCAGGGGAGAGGTGGCCGCGAGCACTGCCAGAATTGCATAAACTGAAATCATGTTTTCTCCATTCCCTTATACGGGAAAATGGTGAACAATGGTTCCGAGGTCAACTGTGATTTCTATAATCCGCCGGTGTCCTGATTCCCATACGGTCTAAAAGCCCACAAGAAGAACTAATAAGCTGATAAATTTCGGGCTGTGGTTTCGTGTCCCAAAAACAGTGACTGTTTTTCAGTGCACCATAGAATGGCACTTTACTATGCAATTAAAATCGAGGTTGAGACATACTGTTTGACATTACTGTCCTGGAATAGCTTGCCCGGGCAACACAGATGCAGAGAGAAACCTTATTGCATACGGAGTATTGTGTGTTTGTGGGCTGCAGATAAAGTCACCATGAGAAGAAGAGATAGTGGTGCTGAAGTATGTTTGAAAAACATCTCGTGGGGGTTCCTATCACCACCTGATTGGAGTATTATCAGCTGTCAAACACAAGAAAGGAACGGTTACATGGGAGAAGACAGCCTCGGCAAAAGAACTTCAATTGCCGTTAGAGATGCGTCAGGACTGGTATTTCCACTTGGATCCATGGAAGGAAAGCCTATACCTCCGTGGGTATCGGAAGGCAGGGAAGTTTACCGCAGAGGGTTGATTCTGGCCCTGGATCTCGCTGTAAAGAGGGTTTACCCCGACTGGAAGCTGTGGGTTGAGCATTCAATTTCTCTGGGCTACAGGTGCCGGATAGAGGGTATGGAGCCAGGCTCGGAGAAAGAAGTCTGTGTCAAGCTTGAGGAAGAGCTTAACAGGATATCCGGGGAGGCTCTTCCCATTCAGCATCGTAAACTGTCTTCCGGAGAAGCGTTAGGCCTTGTGGGCGAGCACTCCCTTCTTCCAAGATGGCATATCGGGAAGGAGCCCTACTGGGCAAATGTCCTTGAAGATTCATGGGCTTTTGCCATGGGTCCCACGGTTCCGGATACTTCCTGGTTGACATCGTGGGAACTGAGACCGTCCCGGGGTAGCTTTCTTCTGAGGTTTCCAGGCAGTAAAACATGGCCGGAAATAGTTCCATGGGTTGCCAATCCTTCACTGTCAAAAGAACTGGACCTTGAGGAAAAGCACATATCCCGAATGAAAGTTCATACCGTTGACCTGCTCAACCGGCGGATCCGGGAGGATGGCGGAAGACAGGCAGTGATGATGAGTCATTTCTATCAGAACCGGCGTATTGTCCAGATAGTAAGCAGGCTCGGCGATGAGTTTCCCGCAAAGAGAATAGTGATGATTGCAGGTCCTTCCTGCAGCGGCAAGACAACTTTTACAAGAATGCTTGCAACCTACCTCCGCGCAGAGGGTTTCGGAACGCGGATGATAAGTGTGGATAACTACTTCAGAAACCGTTCTGAAACCCCGAAGAACAAAGACGGAAGCTACGATTTTGAATGTCTTGGAGCACTTAACACGCAGCTGTTTGGCGAACATGTTAAAAAACTTATTGAGGGAGAAACGGTTAAACTGCCTGTTTTCAATTTCCACAACGGCGAAAGGGAAGACAATGTTAACCCCATGACTCTGGGCAGCAACGAGTTTCTGCTTGTAGAGGGGATACACGGGCTGAATGACAGCTTGACACCAGGCGTGGATGTTGCTTCAAAATTCAAGATATACATCAGCGCACTGACCACTCTGAACATAGACCGTCTCACAAGAATGTCCACCTCAGACGGCAGACTGTTAAGAAGGATAGTAAGAGACAGCACCAGAAGGGGTTATTCTGCCACTGAAACCATCATGGGCTGGCCCAGTGTCAGACGGGGAGAAAGAAAGAATATTTTCCCGTTTCAGGAGCAGGCAGACATGATGTTCAACTCTGCTCTTCCGTATGAGCTTCCGGTCCTGAAGCCCTATCTTGTGCCTCTGCTGGAAGATGTAGAAGAGGGATCAGATGCCTTCAGAGATGCCGACAGACTTCTTCGTCTGCTGGATTGCGTGGAGCCCATAAACGAGGCAGTAGTACCCAGATTGAGTATCCTCAGGGAGTTTATAAATGGTCTTCTGCTTGATTGGAGCGAATAATGCACATATTGATGATACTGTTCGCCATGTACAGTCCCAGATTCAACCCCATGATCCTTACCAGACCCCTGTCTCCGGGGCTGCAGCCTCTGTACCAGGAGTTTGACCTGGAACCCATTGATGTACAGCACTACGACCTGTCCATAACCATCGACAGAGAGGCTGAAACAATAGATGCAACTGCAGAGGTAACTCTTGTACCGACAGAGGAGAACCTTACAACCTTCAGACTCTTCCTCAGGGAGCTTACTGTTTCTCAGGTTACAGGAGCTTCATCTTTCAGTCAGGACGGTGATTCCCTGTTTATCACACTTCCCGGGCCTGCGTCAACTTCCGATACCATCGATCTTGTTATCGATTACGCAGGAAGCCCTGATCACGAGCCCTGGGGAGGGTTTCACTTTCATCCCTACGTGACCTATCAGATGGGAGTTGGTTTTGTAAGTGATCCCTCCATGGGAAAATACATGTTCCCCTGTCACGATCGACCGGCGGACAAAGCCTCATACGACTTTCACATTACAGTACCTGATAGTCTGTACGCGGTGGCCAACGGAGATTCTGCCGGGGTGACTGACAACATGGATGGAACTCTTACCTATAACTGGACCCTTGACCAGCCCATGTCCACATACCTTGCAGCGATCAGTGTGGCTGATTACGCCGTGCTCCACGATTCCACGGATTCAAGGATCTTCTACTATGTGTATTCATGGGATGTTGATGACGCACTGGCTTCTTTTGTTCATGTGGATCAGATGCTCTCAAGGTATGAGAGCCTGTACGGAGCGTATCCGTGGGACTGCAGATTCAGTTACGTTCAAACTCCACTTGGCGACATGGAGCACCTGTCTCAGGTGTTTCACATTGCATCAGCCGTTAACGGCAGCACGAACTACGACTGGCTTCTTGCACACGAGATGAGTCATCAGTGGT
>JAGGYZ010000070.1 GCA_021162285.1 Candidatus Fermentibacteraceae bacterium | reverse complement strand
GGCGGTTTATCCACGGAAGCAAACCGATAGAACAACTGAAATCAGTTTTCGCCAGAGTACAGAGTAAAAGCGGTATCCTTGTACCTGACGGTATATCAAAACTACCCGACGGCGGCTACTGTTTTTCAGTAAAACACTCTGGACAATATCCTCTATCGGGAATTCAGAAACTCGAAACACTTGTTGAACCCTTGCGCCATCTCCATAAAACGGGGATAAATCATCTTTCTCTGGATGAGTACAGCTATACAAAAACAGAGAATACAACATCCCTGATCCTGTGGGGAGACGGGCTGCTCAATGTCCACCAGGAAGCTCCATATGAAGTTCTATATGGAGGCGTGCCGGATGCAGTCTCCGATCTCTATATGCTGGCCTCTACCGCCCTCAGGATGAACTGGTTATCGGGCTCCCAGGCCGTGAAGAGTGCTGAAACACTGTGCAGCAATAACATTGTGAAGCGGTGGAAGGAAGCGGAGAAATACGGCTATACCAACCGATGGGTGGGTGATTTCTCTCCAATTACTCCCGAGCAGGGAGTAACAATAATCCAGGGAGGGAGCTGGCAGATCCGTGACATGCATGTAAACCAGCTGGTAATTTCAGCGGCCAGTAAAGGGTGGATGTGCCGGGTTGTGCGCTGTTCAGCAGGAGAACTGGGGCGACCCATGCCGGACATGCCTTCAGGAACTGTTACCAGAAACCCGGAGGATCTGCTGAACAATGCCTTTTCCAACCATCGGGGTATCGAGAATCTGCTGATAGTGCAGGATCTGCAGGAAAAACAGGAAGACTTTTCAGCCATTCTCGAAGAGCTTGTACGGCTTATTCCTGTGGGAGTGCATCTTGCATTCTGTGGCGCATCTGTGCCTGAAGTTTTTCATGGACGAAGAACCACCCTTGAGGGCAGGGTTACCACAGCTGTCGATCATTCCCTGGCAGAAATTCCCTTGGAAATCGCAGTGACAGGCACAGGACCTTCGTGGTACGGCCCCAGGTGCAGAGTTCCCGTTGGAACAGTCAAGGCAACCGGGAAACCTGCCTTGTCTGTAAAGGTCCTGTTCCGGGAGGGTGCCTGGCGATACATTGCCACTCTGTCCGGTAAAACAAAAAGCGATCAAAAAGCAGAAAGTCTCAATACCCTTGGCAGATATACAGAAGCTCTGGATCTTGTTTCGAAAACAAACAGTTCACTTCGCGGAAAAATACTCATGGGTCTTGGAAAGTATGAGGAGGCAGTCAAGCAGCTTTCAAATAGCGGTGAGCCACTTCTTCTGGCAAAGGCGTACCTAGGCAACGGGAATGTGCACCAGGCTCTTGATGTGATAAAGGATATTCCCGACCCTGAAGTTCTGCCCCTTCTGGCAAGGCTTTATGATCTTTCAGGCTCCCCCTCTTCTGCTTTTCTCCCTTTGAAACATGGGCTGGAAGCGGCTGCAGGAGTTCAAAAGGTAACAGTCTACTGCGCTTTGAGAAACCTCGAAATGCGGTTGGGAATGTACGATGAGGCTCTGGAACACGCAGAAGCAGCAGTTGCTCTGGCGAGAGGCCTCACAAGCGTTTCCATGCTGGTAAAGAGTCTTCAGGAGAGGGGAAGAACCCTTCAGGTCACAGGTAACTGGAGAAAAGCACTGGAAGATTTCCAGGCTGCTGTACGATTTCACGACGAGAGTGTGCTTTCCTTCACTAGACCACCGCATATTGATCTCTATGTACTGCAGCTGAAAATGGGGCAGATACACGAAGCCGACATTACCCGTAACAGGGTTACCAGGTATCTGGAATCTGGTGGAAAACTGTCCAGGCAGATGCTTAATATGCTCGATGCTTACCGTGGGGTTCTTCTTGGCAGTGGAGATAAAGCCCTCCCCAGCGCCCTCCGTGCTGCAAAGCAGGCAGATGAATACGGGATGGAACTCTACTTCGGAATCAGTACACTGTATGCAGGGCAACTTTACCTGCAGGCGGGAGACGCCGAAAGGGGGATTTATCTTCTGGAACAGGCCAGATCCCGGGGGCATCTTCTAGGAGACAGACATCTGGTCTGCCTTTCGGAAATAGAATTGCTTCTCCAGGGTAAAAACAGAAAAATGGCCGGAAATGAACTAAACAGAATTACATTGAATCTGCCGGAGGAAATAGCTGCGGTTCAGATTATTACCGGAAAAAACAGGGTAGCCGGGTTTGACCTGCTTCTTGAACTTCCCTCTCCACTTCTTGCATGCCGTCTTGCAGATAAATTCGGATTACCGGATGACCCTGTTCAAAAAAAAGCACTGATACAGCACAGAGAGGAAGTCCTGGATCAACTCACAGAGGAAGAGGCGAAGAGCTATGCCGCACTCTTCAATCTCCATATGTGGCAAATTATTCCAGAAAAATCATCAGCAGAAAAACTGCTTTCAAAAGGTGTAATACACATCATTTCAGACTGGCTTCAGAAGTATCTCGAAAATGAAGCTCAGCTCTCAGATCTTGCGAAACTGCTGAATCTGGAAAGAATATCTGTAACGGGAAAACCTGGAATGCTTTCTGTACCTGGAAACTGCCAGCTTTACTGCAGCGGAAACAATGCCGCTGCAGTGGCTCCCTTTCTCCAACCAGTTGCTTCAGTGATCGCTGCAGAACCTGTCACCAGCCAGCATCCAGAGAGGAAGGATAAGCTCTCAGCAGTTATTGTCGGCAACTCTGATGTAATTAAAACAGTTCGGCTGGAAATAGTAAAAGTGGCAAATGAAACAGTTCCTGTTTTCCTTACCGGTGAGACTGGAACCGGTAAAGAACTGTGTGCCAGAGCAATACACAATGGAAATATCTCGAGTAAAGGTACTTTTGTTCCTGTAGACTGCGGAGCCATTCCAGAATCGCTCCTGGAGTCAGAGTTCTTCGGCGCAGCACCAGGCGCGTACACGGGGATCAGTTCCCCAAGAAGAGGGCTTCTTGAGGAGGCCGATGGCGGTACTTTGTTTCTTGATGAAATAGGTAATCTCCCTCTTCAAATGCAGGCAAAACTGCTCAGAGTACTGGAATTCGGAATTTTCAGAAGACTTGGTGAAACCAGGGAAAGACACACTGATTTCAGGCTCATTGCCGCCACAAACTCAGTTGTTGGGAAGCAGATTGCGGAAGGGTCTTTCAGAGCTGATCTGTACTACCGAATCTCAGTTATCAAAATCAGCCTTCCCCCGCTCAGGGAAAGACTGGAAGATATCCCGGTTCTGATTCCACTGTTTACCTCAAAATCTGTAAGCCGGGGAGCCCTTCAACTGCTTCTCTCGCACCTGTGGCCAGGCAACATCAGGGAACTCTCAAATGTATTAAAAAGAGCATCAATCAGTTCTTCTGGAAACGTAATTAAGAGAAGCCATATTTCTTTCAGTGCTGTAACCGGGAGCACTGCCAGCACTCTTACTCTTCATGAAGCAGTAAAAAGACACATCAGAAGTACTGTCGATTCTTTCGGGGGAAGCAGATCAAAAGCGGCAAAAGCTCTGAAGTGTGACCCCAAAACCCTTCGCAAATACCTGTCGGAAAATTGATTCACCCCAAACTCCGCAACTTGACTGGAACAGTATTCAGAAATATGGTGCTGCGTATTTGCCGGTAGTTTATGTTTCCGGAAATTACCGCACAGGATGTTTCTAAACACTGAATTACGCTGTTAAGGAGAAATGAAAGAACAATGAATTGCTGCCAATCCTGGAAGTAATGAAGTATTTCCGGGCCATCCACATAATGGCGATGCTTCTTCTCGGTTTCGGTTTTCTTATGGTTTTTGTAAAAAACTACGGCCGCTCCGCACTTACAGCAACTTTTCTGCTCGTCAGTATTTCAATACCTCTCTACTTACTGAAGGACAGTTTTGGAATACTTGGCAGCGCAGCCTCAGATATGGACCGGCTTATTCTTGCCGAATTTGCTGCAGCCAGCCTTCTTATTACAACAGGGGCAGTTCTTGGCCGATTGAAAATGCAGCAGTACATACTGCTGGGAGTGCTGTTCGTTCCTTTCTACGCTTTCAATGAATGGCTTCTTTTATCCGGAGGTCTGGGGCTTGTAACTCCAGGAAGCTTTGTGGACACCGGCGGATCCATAGTAATTCATGCATTCGGTGCCCTGTTCGGTCTGGCGGTTGCCTTTTCCATGACCACAAAGAAAGAGTTTTCAGCACCAATTGAAGCTGATGCAGTAAGCGACCGCTTCTCTCTTCTGGGAAGTATGGTTCTGTGGGTATTCTGGCCGTCTTTCTGCGCAGCGCTTGTTGCTGTGGAAAACATTCCGATGACTGTTGTCAATGTTATACTGGCTCTGTCCGGGTCTACCATCGCCACCTACTTCGCCACAGTAAAGCTCCGTGGAAAAATATCCGCCGCAGACATAGCAAATGCCGCTCTTGCAGGAGGCGTTGCCATAGGTTCTACCTGTGACAAAGTTCCCCCTGCCTATGCATTTGTCATCGGTCTTCTTGCAGGACTTCTTTCAACAATAGGATTTGCCGCTATTCAGGAGCGTTTGCAGAAGTTTATCAAAAAGATCGACACCTGCGGTGTTCTTAATCTCCACGGTCTTCCTGGTTTGTTCGGTGGTCTTGTTGCGATTGTTGCGGTAAACGGCATCAGCAAGTCAAATCAGATCAAGGG
>JAGGYZ010000215.1 GCA_021162285.1 Candidatus Fermentibacteraceae bacterium | reverse complement strand
TTTTAACAACTACGGAATGGCTTTATTGGAGAACGGAAACTATGAGGAAGCTGCAGTGTGTTTCAGTACAGCCCTGCACAGAGAGCCGGAGAACTCTTCTGTGCTTTACAACTGTGGCAGGATAACTTTGCTTACCGGTGATATGGAGGGTGCTCTCTCTCTGTTTCAGATGGCGGAAAATGCAGATCCCGGTTTTCTTCAGCCCAGGATTGAAGCTGCAAGAACACTGGGAATGCTGGGAAGACATGAAGATGCAGAGGAGCAGATTCTTTCAGTCCTTGCAGTTTCTCCTTCAGACCCGGAAGCGTTGAATATTCTTGCCCTTTCTTACTCATCTCAGGGCAGGCTGGAGGAAGCAGTGTCTGTTCTGGAATCTATTCTGGAAAACAGCCCTGATGATCCTGTATCCAGACTGGGTCTGGCACAGTGTTTTTACCGGCAGGGCGATATGCAGAATGCCCTTCAGAATTACCGTGTGTTTATGGCTTCCCTTGAAGACACCGTTGGAACTTCTGAGATCTCTGCAAGGATTCTCGAACTGGAGGAAATCTGTGATTGAGCCTGTTGTAAAGAAAACAGTTGTTGGTCCGATACAGACCAACTGTTACACAGTCAGGTGTCCGGAAACAGGAATGATCCTGGTAATTGACCCTGGTGCAGACTCCAGCACTCTGGATCAGGAGCTCGAACAGGTAGACTGCATCATTTACACCCACGGCCATTTCGACCACGTCGGGGGAGCCTCAGGCTTGATCAAGCGCTTTTCTCCAGAGACAATGATACACCGGGAGGATGCAGAGATGCTTTCCGGAGCAGCTGTTCACGCAGCGGAGTGGGGGTTCATGATACAGCAGCCTCCCCCCCCGCACAGGCTGCTTCACCATGGTGACACAGTGGATATTGGAGCTCTCAGCTTCAGTATAGTACACACTCCAGGGCATTCCGGCGGTTCCATATGCATCTCCGGGCACGGACTGGTTTTTTCCGGAGATACACTGTTTGCCGGTTCTGTGGGCAGAACTGACCTGCCCGGGAGCTCTCCCTCCAGAATGAGAGATTCACTTGAAAACAGGGTTGTACTGTTTGATGACGATCTGGTTGTTCTTCCCGGCCACGGACATTCAACCACAATGGGGCAGGAGAAAAAGCACAATCCATTTTTACAGTTTTCATGACCACCCTTGCGGTATCGGCCACTGGCGGTAATAGTTAACCTCAGGTGTTGCTGCAGGGAGGTACTGAATTGCTTACTGAAGTACTAATCAGGAAGCTCAAAGGTGTGGAAAGAAGAGTGGCATTTGCTGTCGGCCAGTCCTCCGGCGTGATTGCATCAGAGCTTACAGAGGCTCTTAAGGAGATAAAAGCGGTTTTAGATGCAGTTCAGCCGGATACTGTATCTACAGATGAGGGCGATGCAGTGATGTTTGTTGACGATGAAGAAATCATACGCAGAATTGGAACACAGATACTGGAAAAACAAGGCTATCGGGTACTCATTGCCTGTGATGGTATTGAGGCTCTTGAAGTTTACCGGCAGAACAGCGACAGCATTATTTGTGTGATTCTCGACCTTGTAATGCCACGAATGGACGGAATGCAGACATTCAGGCAGCTCAGGAGGAGTTCTCCGGAGCTTGGCATTATCCTTACAACCGGGTACGGAGAGGAAGAGATCCGAAAACGATTCGGAGGTCTTAAATTGCAGGGACTTCTCAGAAAGCCTTTCAGTGCCGGTTCTTTGTTGAAAATGGTCGGTGAAACCATTGGAAACAGCCGCGGAGAGGGGTAGACAATGAAGAAATCGGATACCCCGTCAGGAGCCTTCATGTCGAACACACAGAATGGAAAAATGCCTGACACAGGTAGCTTCGCAGGAAGTGTAGTTGAAAGCATTCCTGATGCAGTTGTTGTAACAGACAAAAAAGGCATCGTTGCCGTATGGAACGGTGCTGCTGCTGAGTTGTTCAAGTGGACGCAACAGGAGGCCGTGGGCAGACATATTGATGAACTTGTAATCTTAAGTGATGAGAACCGCAGGATTTCATACCAGGATGCAGTTGACGGGAAGGTTATCAGAGGGTTTGAGTGTTCTGGATATGGCAGGGATAAGGGGGACTCGAGAAGGGTATCAATTTCGTATGCTCCGCTGGATGAGAATGGTGCAACAACCGGCTCAGTAATTGTTTACACAAGTCTTTCCGAGAGAGATTCCATTCCGGATTCAGTTAGAGAGAATGATATCAAGTTCAGAGCACTGACGGAATCTGCACAGGATGCTGTAATAATAATCGATGCAGACAGTCGGATTTCATTTTTTAATTCATCGGCTGAATTGATGTTCGGGTACAGCAGTGTGGAGGCAGTGGGCAGCAAGCTTCACGAGCTGGTAGCTCCCGAGCCTTACTGGGAAATGATTGAAATGGGTTTCAACCGGTTTAAGAAAGACGGCACTGGTATGATGCTGGGTCGCGTTGTTGAGATTGAGGGAAAACGAAAGAATGGGAACATATTTCCAGTGGAACTCTCTGTTTCATCATTCTTTCTGAACGGAGGCTGGCAGGCGACTGGAATCCTCAGAGATATCTCTGAAAGAAAGGGAATTGAGCTGAAACTTATTGAAGCCAGCGAACAGGCTTTGAACGCTGCCAGAATAAAATCCGAGTTTCTTACAAACATGAGCCACGAAATACGAACTCCGTTGAATGCGATCATCGGCACTTCTGACCTGTTGGAGCAGACTGATCTTTCTCCTGTACAGAAGAACTACCTCAGGGTAAACACAGATGCCGGTGAACACCTCCTCCACATCATCAATGACATACTTGATATATCAAAGGCGGAGGCAGGAAGAATTGAGCTGGAAAAAATTGTTTTTGATATCTTTGAAGAGATGGAAACAACATGCAGAACAATGTCATTCAAGGCTCATGAGAAGAAGCTTGATATCAACTGCCGGATAAGACCTGATACTCCCAGGTGGGTGGTTGGTGATCCATCCCGCTTGAAACAGATAGTATTTAATCTCGTGGGGAACGCAATAAAATTTACCCATGAAGGAGAGATTAACGTTGGAGTGAAACCCGACGGTCCCGGGAAAATTGCCTTTTCGGTTGCAGACACAGGGATCGGAATTCCGGAAGACAAAGTTGATGCGATATTCCGGAGTTTTACCCAGGGAGATTCCTCTCACACCAGAAGATACGGTGGAACAGGGCTTGGGCTTGCAATCTGCACCAGGCTTGCAGGGCTTATGGGTGGCGAAATCTTTGTGGAAAGCACAGAGGGTTCCGGCAGCACTTTCTCCTTCTCCTGCAAACTGCCTGCGGTCGATCAGGAAGCTGTTCCTGAAGACAACCATGGCTGGCCTGTTGATCTGTCCGGAAAGCGTATTCTTGTGGCTGATGATAATCGTAACAGCAGAGTTGCAGTAAATGAACTTCTGCAGAGCTGGGGAGCCTCTGTTGATACTGTTGCTACCGGGAGTTCGGTGGTTGAAATGGCTGCTGCTTCCTCCTACCATGCAATCTTCCTCAACACTACTGTGGATGATCTTGACGGATGTAAAATTGTTGATTTACTTCGGAGAGAATCGATAGACATCAGCAAAGTTGTAATGATGCTTCCTGCAGACAACTCCAGTGTTGAAAAATGCAGGTTAATCGGGGTTGACCGCTTTGTGTTTAAGCCTCCGACTAGAACTGATCTGGCTGCTCAACTGTCAGGTGTTTTCAGAAAACCGGATCCTGTTTCTGCAATCGGGGCTACTTCTTCCGTTGAAGCAGATGCTGCAATCAGTGTGAAACAAATGGCACTGTCAATACTGCTGGCGGAGGATTCACCGGACAACACCTTCCTTATGAAAAAATACATGGAGCCATTTCCCTGGGAACTTACAGTGGCCGATAACGGGCAGGAAGCTCTTTATCACTTTTTGAAGCAGAAGTTTGATATCATACTAATGGACATGCAGATGCCGGTTATGGATGGTTACGAGGCAACAAAATCCATTCGAGCCCACGAGCATATCTCCGGCAGTCAGCGCACTCCCATCGTTGCCCTCACAGCTCATTCTCTTGAGGATGAGATAAAAAAGTGTATTGATGCCGGTTGTGATATCCATATTTCTAAACCGGTGAGAAGAAAAGACCTGATTAAGAAACTTGATGAGCTTGTGAAGTCTTTTGTTTCTTCCACTGCCTCCGTTCCCGCCGCCAGAGTACCTGCTGATTTGAAATCTATGATTCCCGGGTACCTGAAGAACAGGCAGGATGATCTGACCAGTATGAAAGTTCTTGCAGATGGTGGTGATTTCGATGCAATACAGAGGCTGGCACACACAATGAAGGGTTCCGTCGGAGGTTACGGTTTCAACCGCATCGCAGAGATTGGCGCGGAGATAGAACAGGCTGCAAAGTTTGAAAACCGTCTGAAAGTATTTGCAGGCATTGAAAGCCTGGAGAGTTATCTCAACACTGCTCGCATAGAGTTCGAGGAAGAAAACTGAACCGGAATCCGGAGGGAACACATTCCACAGACAGCTGTTATGTTAGAGCGAAGGATAGAACTATACATTAAGTACGGAGGTCTCGCTGATGGCTTTGATTCTGGTTTTCTCAATACTTGGTTCGTGGGTTTCTCTGGGAGGACAGTATAACTCTGCCCCGGAGATCGTACTGATTGAAGCTGACGACAACCATGCAGTTGTTCAGGTGAATCTTTCAGGGTACACAGTTGAGCAGTTGTCCGGGTATACAAGGTATTCTGTTGATGGCTACTACTGGGATATTGATACTCCGATTGGAAGCCCGGAACTTCCAATGATTCCTGTTGCCATAGGCCTGCCTGCCGGAATGCAGCCTGTGGTATCTGTTGCAGACGCCGAATGGTGTTCTGCAGGGGCAGGTACTCCGTATCCGGTTCAACCGCTGCGTACCGACGACGAAGTTGAACCGTTTTGTTTTGTTGATCTGTCAACAGATGTCAGCGGTAGATATCCTTCATCACCTGCAGACCTTCGTGAGCAGGGAAACTGGGCAGGCCTGAACACAGTTGTTCTTCAGATGAAGCCCTTTACCTGGGATGCATCAACCGGTGAGTTCCAGGTGGCATCATCCATGACTGTCAGAATAGACTTTACCGGAAACCGGCAGCAGCAGACTTCTGTAAGGCCGGAAACTGCTGCCATGCACCGCTCAAATGTGATCAATTACCAGTCTTTGAACATACCTGTAGATGCCTCTCCCGTTTCAATGGACGACAATGTTTACATCTGTGTTGTTCCTCCGGAGAATCTTGATTCTGCAACGCCTCTGCTTGCCATGGTAAATTCGCTTGGTCACCATGTGAAGATCATAGAGATGGCTACAGGTTCTACAAGCTATGTGATCAGAAATGCCATATTCGATGAGTACCAGGAGGGAACAACAAGATTCGTGTTAATTCCTGCGCGTCATCAGCAGCTGGAATCAAAGAACTACGGCGGTTTCTACGGAGATTTCTACTATGAGCTTATGAGTCCTGATAACTACCCGGATGTAGCTGTCGGAAGGTATCCGGGCAATTCAACGTATCTGGGTAATCAGATGGCCAAAACAATGTCTTACATCAGCTATGTGGGGCAGACAGGAGAGCCTTCCATTTCAGCGAGTGCTGTACTTGCAGCACATCAGGAGGATTACCCGAATAAATACACAGCTAACTGCGAAGCGGTGAGAACATGGGATTATGAGCTGGCTGAAATAGAATTTCAGACTGTCTACCCGCCTGAAGGCGGAACCCCTGATGATGTATCTGATGCGATCAACAGCGGAGTGGGAATAGTAGACTACAGGGGTCACGGTTCAGTTACAACATGGCAGTGGCAGGGCAGCTGGAATGCCGGCAGAATTTATGATCTAAGCAACACATTCTTCCCGCCTGTTTTCAATGTCTGTTGCAGCAATGGCACTCACAATCTTTCGTACAACTGCCTTGCAGAGAGCTGGATGGATGGTCCCGGAGTTGGCGCAAGCGGTAATCTCGCCGCTAGTGCCCCTTCTGCTACCACAGTGAACAACAGAATGCAGCGAGACTTTTTCTGGGAGATTTTTGATGAAGGAAACACCTGCGCGGGGGAGATGCTTTCAGCAACCCAGGCACAGGTAATTCAGATGTTCAGTGCCGGAGGGCTGAACAATGCAAAGATGTACCACTGGTTCGGAGATCCATCCATGGACATTCCAAACAGCGATGCCAGCGGAGCTCCCTTCGCCCTTGATTTTGATGTGCCTTCGGCTTTGAATGTGGGGTCCAACACGCTGTATCTCACTGTTACATCAGGGGGTTCTCCTGTTGAAGGAGTTGTTGTAACAATCACAGACGGTATAGGCAATCACTCTTCTTACACAGAATCTTTCTATGAACAGCAGATTACCAACAGCGCAGGTGAGGTCTGGTTGAATTTCACGGCACTGGAAGGCAAAGATCTCTACTACGGTGCCAGACTGCACAACTATGCTTCTGTTACTGGAACTATAGATGTGGTTACAGATGGTATAGAGTTCGGTGAGTACTTTCAGGCAAGTCTTGACCCGGTAACTCCTGATCCCGTAAGAACAACTGCAGATGTTTCTTACACTGTTTCCGAACAGGGAAGAGTGAGCATAACTGTGATGGATGTTGCAGGAAGAGTAGTTCAGACCCTGAGAAACGAGGAAGTTCCTGCAGGCAGGGGCACAGTTACCCTTGATGCTTCAGGAATGACTCCTGGTGTGTACTTTGTAACCATGCATACTGCAGAAACTACCTTTACGAGAAAGCTCGCCGTTGTCCACTAGAACACGGCTTCTTCTGCTTACAGTTCTGCTCCCTGCCGCTTCGTGCGTAATGGGGGCAGACGAGGCTGTTACTTTCCCGACTTATGTCGAAGGAGAGTCATCTTTTCCATCTGTTCTGAATCTGGCTCCGGTTCTTTCCGGAAACTACGGTCTTGTCGCTTCTGGCGATACGCTGTACTACATGGAGCTTCGTCATGGAAGAATTCA
>JAGGYZ010000272.1 GCA_021162285.1 Candidatus Fermentibacteraceae bacterium | reverse complement strand
TTACAGGAATGAGTGGCGGAGAAATTATTGCCGCAGGTCTTTCTGATCAGCCAGAGAGGATATGTAAACTTGACGACGGTACCGTATGGTCAATTTCCAATGGAGGAATTGCGGTATGGACTGAAATTGGATCTGTGGAAACCAGATTGCCCGAGGCTGATATGCAGATGATCAGATACAGGGTCGCCGGACAGACCGGTGGCGGGGCATCCGGCGGTTCTGGAGTTGCTTCATCCGATGTTTCTTTCGGTGGGGTTTTCAGAATATATGAGTCGGTTTCCAGCAGGCCCGATCCATTCAGCGAATTCCCGCTGAGCAGCAGAGATTTGAGAAGGTCAATTGCAGACCTGACAATAGAAGAACTTCACCTTGTAGGAATTACTCTTGATCCAACAGGTGGAGATCAGGCAATGGTTGAGGATGCAAACGGAGTAGCTTACGTACTTAAAGAGGGTACAGTGCTTCGAAACAATACTCATATTGCTGAAATAACAGGTAATGAAGTAATAGTTGTTCAAGAAGTTACTGTCGGCGCGGAGGATGGGCTCGGGGGTACCACATCGATACCAACGATATTCTCCATGCGACTCCATGAAGAAGGTGGTCTGTAATGCGTATGATCGCTCTGATCCTACTGGTACTGGCTGTGCCGGTTATGGCTTACCGGGTTACTGATATCTCGGTTGTGCCTAGCGGCGACCGTACCGAGGTGACCATTGTAACAGATGGTCCCATCAGCTACGAAAAGTTTCTGCTTACCGATCCGATGCGGGTTGTTATTGACCTGGGAGATGCGCTTCACGCTCTTCCGGCAACAGACTTCGCAGTAAACAGAGGTGGCGTAAGTGCTGTAAGAACCAGTCAGTACAAGGCTCCACCAGACGGTATTGTTCGGATAATCATTGATGTTAACGGTGAGTTGATGAACTACAGCACCTCTCTTCAGGAGAGCAACAGGCTGGTTCTTATGCTCAGCACAGACCCTGCCGGAACTCCTTTCACTTCGTGGTCAGCTTCTTCTCAGGAGATTGCACAGGTTGTTACCGGCGGAAGCGTTCCTGCACTGTCCAACCCCGCCGGCGTAGCACCTGCAGGTACAGGATACGGTGTAACGAGTGTTACCCAGGGTATCCAGGTTTCGGAGGCCCAGAGGTTTGTAGACGACGGATTTCCTGTAGAGTGGTCAGGCACTGGTGGCCGCAGAATAACAATTGATGTTGTCGATGCCGAGATAAGAACTGTGATGCGGTCAATTGCTGATGTCAGTGGTATGAACATCATCATTCCTGAAAACTACCAGGGAACAGTTACTGCCAGGCTTCGTAATCTCGGATGGCGTGATGCCCTGCAGGCAATTCTTGACTCTCAGGAATTGATGGCTACCATGTCCGGTCACAACACTATCCGTGTTATGAAGCGCGATGCTTTTTACAATGAGATCAACCGGATGGCAACAAGCGATGCAGAGCGTGAAAACCTGCAGGATCTGCTTACAGAGGTATTTGTGATCAGGTATGCTCAGTCTGAAGATATTCGAGAGGCAACTCAGTCTGTTCTGTCTGAAAGAGGCCAGATCTCTGTAGACACGAGAACGAATTCACTTATCGTTTCAGATATTCCTAGAAAGATCAATGAGATAGGAAGGCTTCTGCCTATTCTCGACAGCCCCACTGCGCAGGTAATGATCGAAGCAAAACTTGTGGAGATCGATGCTGCAGCATCAAATGAGTTCGGTATAGACTGGAGCCTGGGAAATCTCGGCAGATCAGACAACCTTACCCACGCTGGAATGGAAACAACTCTTGGAGTTGGAGCCCCTACCGGTATGGTGCAGTTCGGTCACATCACGAATCTGCTTGATGTTAATGCTACAATAAGTTTCCTTGAGCAGCAGAACCGTGCTCACATTCTTTCAGAGCCAAGGATCGCTATCTGCGACAACATGACTGGAATGGTTATGAGTGGAAAGCAGGTACCGCTGACTCTGAATGATGCTGATGGTAACAGTTATGTACAGCTCTACAATGTAGGTGTGAGCCTTACAGTTACACCGCATATCAATGCAGACAACAATGTAACTCTGGAGCTGAACCCTGTTGTAAGTGATCTGGCCGGTGAGGCAACAGCCAACGATCAGCCTATCTTCCTTACACAGGAAGCACAGACAACTCTGATGATAGACGATGGAGCAACAGCCGTAATAGGTGGAATCATGAGGAGCAAGACCACCGAGCTGGAGAAGAGAATACCTATCCTCGGGCATATTCCTCTTCTGGGAGACTGGCTGTTTACATACACATCGCACAACGAGGAAACAAGCGAGCTGGTTATATTTGTAACTCCTCACATAATCAGACCATACTAGGGGAAAGCTTGCTTAGAATTGGGCGGGGAATCTGGCGCGGCCAGGTTCTCCGTCCTGATTTAAAGGGTGTAAGGCCGACTCCATCAAGGGTTCGTGAGGCTCTGATGAATATCCTTACAGACAAGGTTGAAGGTGCCGTTGTCTGGGATCTCTTCAGCGGAAGCGGCGCATTTGGAATAGACTGCGTAAGTTCCGGGGCAGAACTGGCAGTGTTTGTAGACAGGTCGTCTGTGAACCTCAGCAGGATAAAAACATTTTTCAGAGAGAAAAACTCCCCGGAAAAGTGTGTTACAGTAAAAGGAAAACTGCCTGGTGTCATGTCACGGCTGATTCCCCCTGCGGACATAGTCTTTCTGGACCCACCTTACGCTGATACTGATATATATTCATGGATACGCGGGTACGACTGGAGTCTGAAGGTTAATCCCGGTTGTGTTGTTGTCGTGGAATCAGGCGGCGAAGACTTCAGCGGGAGCTGGAAGCACAGGAACTACGGAGACACCCATATACACACAAAGGAAGTGGAATATTGAAGGTAGTCTATCCCGGAACATTTGATCCTGTTACAGCAGGACACCTGGACATCATAAGACGCGCAGCAGGTATGTTCGAGGCCCTGGAAGTTGCCGTGGTCAACATGAGTTCCAAGGCAATGGTGTTTGACACTGAAAAAAGGGTCGAACTTGCAGAAAAAGCTATTCTGGAGCAGGGTATCCAGGGAAATATTACGGTTGGATCATTTGACGCATTACTGATAGATTACACGCGCAGGGAGGGATATCTTATATTTATAAGAGGACTTAGAGCTAATTCGGATTTTGAATACGAGTTTCAGATGCAGCTTATGAACAGGAGGCTGGCCTCTGAGATTACGGGGATTTATATGATGCCGTCAGAACACAACATGTACCTGTCTTCAACAGTGGTAAAAGAAGTGGCCAGGTTCGGGGGAGACCTCAATACACTTGTCACTCCATCTGTAGAGAAGGCACTCAGGAACTATTACCGGAGGAACTGATGCACTACGCCAGGAATGCTTCGTCACTGGAAGGATCTGCAACACTGATGTACACTGCGAAGGCTGCTGCCATGAAGGCTGCAGGAGCTGACATAGTTTCACTGACTGCAGGCCAGCCCGATTTCCCAACACCCC
>JAGGYZ010000050.1 GCA_021162285.1 Candidatus Fermentibacteraceae bacterium | reverse complement strand
GTTGGAGCATAAGCTCCTTGTAGGTGTCCGCAAGTACAGTTCGATCCCTCTGGGTTGTGAGGTTCAGAAGACCTGTGTGAAAAACATTCTTCGCGATCTTCGGCTGATTCATTTTGTCAACTGCCAGTTTCATGATCAGTGTGTATATCTCAAGTCTGTCAGGATCTTCCGGTATCATTTCTTTCAGTTGACGCAGGGCTGCATCGTACTCCTTCTGCATTATTTTCGTTTGTGCAATGCTGAACATCAGATTGGCTTTATTGCTCATTTTTCTCGGAAAAATGGCTGCAAGACGCTTCAGCACCAGTTTTGTGTCTTCCTGCATATTCATCTCCACTTCAGAACACTGCAGCTCAATGCTGACAGGCCGGTTTGAATATGGCAGAAGCAGTAAATAACGGCAACAGGTTGTTAAAAGTGTTTTACTCCAGGCCGGAGCCTAACTGAACAAGAAGTTTGTCCAGGTCTTTTTTTCTTGTCCAGGCATCGGCGAGTGGGTGACGGTTGATCACACCGTTCTGCACGCCAACCATGCAGGGGGCGGCATCGTCCAGCAGGGCTTTTACCGCCCCGTAGCCAAGTTTTGTGGCAAGCATTCTGTCTGCTGCGGTGGGGTTTCCCCCTCGCTGCACATGGCCCAGGATTGTAACATGGCTTTTAATACCCGAGTGTTTCTCGATCTTTTCGGCTATTTCGTAGGCGTTGCCTGCCTCATCGCCTTCGGCAACAACCAGGATACTTGAAGTTCTGCCACCTTTGTACCTTTCAGTAAGCTTGCGGCAGATAGTTGGAATATCTGTAACCGTTTCCGGAATCAGTATTTCCTCTGCACCGGCGCCTATACCAACTTCAAGGGCAATGAAGCCTGCGTACCTGCCCATCACTTCAACTATGAAAAGCCTGTCGTGAGCGGCGGCGGTGTCTCTTACTTTGTCTATAGCCTCAAGAGCAGTGTTCACTGCTGTGTCAAAACCAATTGTGAAATCACTTCCCCAGATATCGTTGTCTATCGTTGCAGGAGCACCGACAACCCGGATGCTGTGTTCAAGCTGCAGATCGTTAGCTCCGCGGAAACTGCCGTCTCCCCCGAAGATCACAAGACCTTCAATACCGCGGCTTTTCAGGTTCTCTGCAGCCTTTATACGGCCGCCGGATGTTCTGAATTCCTCACTCCTGGCAGAGTGAAGGATGGTTCCGCCACGCTGAAGGATATTGCTTACGTCTGTGGATTTCAGGGGAATCATATCGTCCTCTATCAGCCCCTGATACCCCCGCCTGATACCGAATACGGAAAGGCCACTGGTGAGAGCGGTTCTCACAGTGGCCCTGATTCCGGCATTCATTCCAGGGGAGTCACCTCCGCTGGTCAGAACAGCAATAGCTTTCAAGCGTTCTTACTTCCCGCTGTCGGCGGGAGAGTCTACAAGCTCGAGAATAACAGCTTCGGCGGCGTCTCCGTGACGGGGACCGAGCTTTATTATACGGGTATAACCGCCTGGTCTGTCCGCATAGCGGGGACCAAGTTCGTTGAATAACTTTTTCACTGCATCAGATCCGTAGACCATACCGGCAACCAGCCGGCGTGAGTGAACTGTATCCTTTTTTCCCTTTGTTATTATTCTCTCGGCCAGACTTCTGGTCGCCTTTGCTCTCGCGTGACTCGTAACAATTCTCTCCTCAAGAAAAAGAGATGTTACCAGATTGCGAAGCATTCTGGTTCTGGCGTCCTTCTTTCTGCCCAGCTTGGGAGTTGTTTTTCTGTGGCGCATCTAAACTCCCGTTCCTTTCTATTCAGCCAGTGAGCGTCCGTGAGTCTCCAGCAGTTCCTTGACAACATTCAAAGATGCAGCCCCGAAATTGCGGAGCTCAAGAAGCTCGCTTTCAGTCTTCGCTGCCAGCTGATCGATGGTAGTAATACCACCTGCTGACAGAATTTTTACATACCTTTTAGAGATATCAGTATCGGCAAGATCCACATCCTCTGCGGCAGCTTCCGCGACAGAGGTTGTAGCCTCAACTGCTTCCTCTTCTTCCGACTCAACAATTTCCGGAACAGGCTCTTCCAGACCGATACCCAGAACCATCTCAAAATGTCTCATGAGAATTCTGGTGGCATTTTCTATTGCATCTTTCGGTGAGATACTTCCATCGGTGGTTACTTCTATGCTGAGGCGATCATAATCGGTTCTGTCTCCGACTCTCGCACTCTTCACTTCAAAGTTAACCTTCTTCACAGGACAGAACCACGAGTCAACCAGTATTGTACCGATTTCACGCCCCTTGCCTGTGTTGTACCATTCGTCCTGTGTTACAAAGCCCTTTCCTCTTTCAACATCAACTGTGATTTCAAGCTCAGTACCGCTATCCGTGATCTCGGCAATAACCTGGTCGGGATTGGAAATGGCAGCACCCTCGGGACATTCAAACGATGCACCTGTATACACTCCCGGCTTGTCTGCCTTCAGCAGGAGCTGCGCAGTCTCTTCGCCGTCATACCTGACTGAAAGCGACTTCACATTAAGTATGATGTCCGGAACATCTTCCATTACGCCACTCAATACACTGAACTCGTGCTCGGCACCCTTAATTGAAACAGAAACCGCTGCTGCTCCTTCCAGAGACGAGAGCATGACTCTTCTAAGTGCTGTACCCAGCGTTCTGCCAAACCCTCTCTCAAGAGCAGTAACTGTCATTCTACCGTAAACATCGCTAAGTGTTTCACTATCCCACTCTATGATATCCGGCAGATGAAGTTTCATGAATTCCATCGTATCTCCCTGATCGCTGAAGTTTCCGTTACTTGCCCCGGCGCCTCTTGTTAGGCCTGCAGCCATTGTGCGGTATTCTGGTAATATCCTTCACTCCGGTTACTTCCAGGTCTGTTGACTGAAGAGCGCGAACTGCCGCTTCTCTACCTGACCCGGGTCCTCTAACCCAGACTTCAACTTTTTTCAGCCCTGCTTCAAGTGCCTTTTCCGCAGCCTGTACAGAAGCCTGGCTGGCTGCGAATGCGGTACTCTTTCTTGTTCCCTTAACACCCGTTGTACCACCGCTGGCCCATGTAACTACATTTCCGGTTCTGTCTGAAATGGTGATAACCGTGTTGTTGAAAGATGACTTGATGTGTGCCACACCATGTATATCAGAAACCTTTGCTACTTTTTTTGTAGCTCTGCGCGCTTTTCCCTTTGGCATGACTCACCTACCTCCTCTTCCCATGACCACGCTTGGGCCCTTTTCGTGTTCTGGCATTTGTGTGGGTACGCTGCCCTCTCACAGGGAGGTTCTTCCTGTGTCTGAGACCGCGGTAACAGCCGATATCCATCAGCCTCTTGCGGTTCATGTTAACCTCTGTTCTGAGGGAACCTTCCACCTTGTAATCGTCTTCTATAACTTTACGAAGAGCTGCAACATCAGTCTCCGTAAGAGTATCGGTACTTCTTTCAAAAGGAATTCCTGCTTTTGTCAGAATTTCCCTCGAAGATGTCATGCCAATACCGTGAATGTATGGAAGCGCGTAAACCACCATTTTGTTACGCGGCAGATCCACACCTGCTATTCTCGCCACTTGATACCTCCGTTAATGCCGCCCTGCAGCTATCCCTGCCGCTGTTTGTGACGGGGGTTGCGGGAACATATAACGAATACCCGTCCCTCTCGTCTTACAATCCGGCAGTGTTCGCAAATCTTCTTAACTGAACTGCGTACTTTCATCTTCTTTACCTCACTTATACCTGTAAGTGATTCGTCCTCTGGTCAGATCGTAAGGGGACAGTTCAACTGTAACCCTGTCGCCGATCAGAATTCGAATGTAGTGCATCCTCATCTTGCCTGACACATGACAGAGAACGACCTGCCCCTTCGACTTATCAATCTCAACTCGACACATGCTGTTAGGAAGGGTCTCTAGAACCGTTCCGTCAACAACTATGCCCTGTTCTTTCGCCATCTTGTCCTCTCCAATGGGTCAGGGAAGTGCAAATATCCTTATAAAAGACTAAGCCGTCAATATTTCCGGATGACTGCCATTGATCATAATGGTGTTCTCAGCGTGTGCTGAGAGACTTCCATCTCCGGTAACAACAGTCCAGCCGTCCTGCAGAAAACTTACCTCTGCAGCGCCAGCGTTAACCATAGGTTCAATTGCCAGCAAAAGCCCATCACTAAGCTTCATACCCATACCCGCTTCTCCATAGTTGGGTACCCCTGGACTCTCGTGAAGCTTTCTACCGATTCCGTGCCCCATCAGCTTCTGGACAACGCTGAATCCGTTAGCCTCCACATAAGTCTGTACGGCATAACCGATGTCACCAATGCAGTTACCTGGAACAGCAGCAGCTATTCCCAGATTTCTTGCTTCGTATGTCACTTCCACAAGTCTTCTGGCTTCCGGTGACACACCACCCACCATAACAGTGTCTGCTGCATCACCATGGTAACCGTTTTTGTAGGCTCCAACATCAATACCCACTATGTCTCCGTCCTCAACAATCCTTTCAGCGGATGGAATGCCATGCACAACCTCACGATTTATAGAAACACAAACCGCAGCGGGATAACCATTGTAGTTAAGAAAAGAAGGAACTGCACCCTCTGATCTTATGATTTCCCTTCCAAGTGCATCGATCTCCGCCGTTGTAACACCCGGCTGAATAAACTGTGCAAGCTCAGTAAGAACTTTCCTTACTACTCTGCACGATTCCCTCACCGCAGCCACATCTTTTTCAAGAGTAACTATGCCCATTGCTGAAGTGCCTTTACAATCTTGTGAGTCACCTCAGCAGGGCTTCCTGTTCCGTCTACTCTGATAATTCTGTCTGAATAGTACTGAATCAGGGGCTCGGTTTCCCTCCGGTAAACATCGAACCGATGATGGATCACCGCAGGGGCATCATCAGCTCTTCTGTAGTTCTCTATCTTATCGTACCTCTGGCTACGTCTCAGCATGAGGCGCTTTTCAGCCACCTCCATGGGAACGTCCAGAAACAACGCACAGGTCAGTTCACTTTGTATGTTCTTCAGGTGAACATCAAAAGACCTGGCCTGCGCTATATTTCGCGGGTAGCCGTCAACCAGAAATCTGTTCAGGCCCTCAATAGCCTTGAACAAAACGTAGTTGGTGGTGATATCATCCACCAGACTACCCGCAGCTATGGTATCTCCGATTCTCTTTCCAATCCGGGTTCCATCAAGAACTTTTGCTCTGAATATTTCACCGGTTGATACATGAATCAGACTGTAGGCCTTCGCGAGCTCAGCTGCCTGAGTGCCTTTACCCGATCCTGGAGAACCGAAGAATACTATTCTCATCGTCTTCCTCGTATCCTTCCTTTTGCAAGGAACCCGTCGTAGTGCCTCATAAGAAGGTGAGTCTCGATCTGTCTGAGTGTTTCAAGGGCAACACCCACAACGATCAGAAGACTTGTTCCACCGAACATGAAGTTAAGACCCACATAACGCATCAACAACATAGGAAGAACTGCAACAGCCGCAAGGAAAAGTGCTCCTGGCAGAGTAACTCTTACCAGTACCTTCTCTATGTACTTAGCTGTACTCTTTCCCGGCTTGCGGCCCGGAATGAATCCACCCTGCTTCTTCATATTATCTGCCAGATCCTGCGGATTGAAAACCATGGCAGTGTACACGTAGGCAAACAAAATGATCAGAATCGTATAAATTGATATGTAGAGCGCTCCACCAGGTGCCATCCATGTGTTCACCCATCCAGAAATGTCACTGTTCGGGAAGAACATGGCAAGTGTGGAAGGAAACATCATGAAAGACTGGGCAAAGATTACCGGAATAACACCGGCAGTGTTCAATCTGAGTGGTATATGAGTACTCTGGCCTCCATAGACCTTTCTTCCTCTGACCTGTTTTGCATACGACACAGGGATTCTTCTCTGTGCCTCAGTCATTATCACAACAAACGCCACCACTACGAACATAAACACGATCAGGAAAACACCGGTGATAAAACTGGTCTGCTGAAGAACAAATATGTCCTTGTACAGAGTGGTTATATCACGGGGCATTCTTCCCACGATACCAGCGAAAATGATAAGGCTTATTCCGTTGCCTATACCTCTCTCACCAATACGCTCGCCGAGCCACATCACGAAGATGGTTCCTGTTACAAGCGTAATAACGGTCTGTATTGTAAATGCCAGACCGGGGTTCGGCACAACACCTGGAACCTGAGAGTTCATTCCGATAATGTACTGACTGATTCCAAGACCCTGTATAGTTGCCAGCAGAACCGTTCCGTACCTGGTTATCTCCGTCATCTTCTGACGACCGGCCTCTCCCTCTTTCTTCAATTTCTCAAAGTAGGGAAGAACCGATCCCAGAAGCTGAACGATAATCGAGGCGGAGATGTAAGGCATGATACCAAGGGCAAAGATACTTGCCCTTCTGAGTGCTCCACCTACAAAAAGGTCGAACATCCCCATCACACCGCCACCGCCTGCAAAAGCCTCCTGAAGAGCATGACTGTTGATACCGGGTACGGGGATAAAACCGCCAAGGCGGTAGATCGCCAGAAGCCCGAACGTGTAGAAAATCTTCTTCCGGAGCTCCGGGATCTTCAATACGTTATCAAAGCCGCGCATCAGCTGAGCACCTCCACTGTACCTCCGGCATCGGTAATTGCTTTCTCTGCACTGGCAGTGTATGCATCGGCACACACTGTAAGACTGTGCTCAAGCTTTCCGTGTCCAAGGATTTTAACCGGTTTCATTCTCGAAGAGATAAGCCCTGCCTGTTTCAGTATTTCAGGTGTTACCACAGAGTCTTTATCAAACCGGGAGAGCATACCGATATTCACAACCTGGTACTTCACTGCATGACGGGCATTACTGAAACCCTTGTGTGTCATACGACGCTGAAGGGGCATCTGGCCACCTTCAAACCAGGGATGAACTGTCGCCCTGGCCTTCTGACCTTTGTGACCCTTACCGGCTGTTCCACCGTTTCCGCTTCCTGTACCGCAGCCTCGGCGTTTGCTGGTTTTCTTTGCGCCCTCTGCAGGACGAAGATGCTGAAGTCTTCTCATTCGTCCACCTCCTCAACCTTCAGAAGGTGCTTAACCTTGAAAATCATTCCACGGATCTGAGGTGTATCGTTGTGAACCTTTGAGGAGTTCATCTTGCCGAGCCCAAGGGCTTCAAGAGTTCTCTTCTGCCCTTTCTCGCGGCCGATAGCACTTCGCACCTTGGTTACCCGGAGCTTCTTATCAGCCATTAGCCTTGCTCCTTTCAGCCACGATCTTCCGCCTGACAGAGCTGACATGATCAATGGTGATCAGATCTCTCAAACCGCTCATAGTTGCTTTTGTCACATTGTGAGGATTGTTGGATCCCTGTGCTTTGGTAAGCACATCTTTGACTCCGGCACATTCCATGATAGCTCGTACGGCACTTCCTGCAATCACACCGGTACCGGGACTGGCAGGTCTTAAAAGAACTTTACCAGCACCGTAGTTACCGATGATCAGGTGAGGAAGGGTCCGGTTGTCTACCAGCGGGACCTTTATCATAGTTTTCCGGGCATTCTCCGTTGCTTTTCTGATCGACTCAGGAAGCTCTGTAGCCTTGCCCAGACCTATTCCGACTCTGCCATTCTGATCTCCAACAGCCACGATGGCATTGAAACCAAAGGTTCTACCACCTTTTGTAACCTTTGCACACCGGTTGACTGTGATCAGCCTGTCAATAAGACCCTCTTCCTCGAGAGGAGATGGCCTGCGTTCCTTTTTCTGCCCCTTTTTGCCTCTGGAATCTCTTGAATTCCTTCCGCCTCTGGGGTTTCTGTCATTTCTTTCTGTTCTTTTTTCCATCAGTGCCCCCTAAAATTCCAGTCCGCTTTCGCGGGCCTTCTCCGCCAGAGCTTTTACTCTGCCGTGATAGGGATGTCCACCTCTGTCAAACACCACGGTGTTGATTCCCTTTTTCTTTGCCAGTTCGGCAAGTTTTGTACCAAGTGCCTCTGCCAGTTCGGTTTTTGTACCGCTGACCGAAGCCCTGAACTCTTTGGAATCCGTGGTAAGAGCAAGAAGGGTTTTTCCCTCAACATCATCAATAAGACAGGCAACCATGTGCCGGAGAGATCTTCTAACGAAAAGTCTCGGCCGGTCAGCAGTACCGGAAACCTTCTTTCTGAGACGTCTGTGCCTGCGGGAGAGGCTTTCTCTTCTAGTCAGTTTTGCCATTTTATACCTCCCCTTTCTATGTGACTACCGACTTGGCAGCCTTGCGCTTCACCTGCTGGTCGCTGTAGCGGAAACCTATAAGATTGTAGGGTTCCACCTTGCGCAGCCTGTGAAGGGTAGATGCAAATGCACCCACAAGATGCTTGTCGTTGCCTGTGATTTCAATGGTAAAGGTATTCTGTCCCGGTTTTACCTCAACTTTCAGACCTTCCGGTATTGCTGCCACAACACGGTGACTGAAGCCAATCTGCATGTCGATTGCTTTGGGCTTTACCTCGGCACTGTAACCTTTTCCCTGAACTATAAGTGTGCGGGAATGTCCTTTTGTGACACCCACAACTCTGTTGTTGATCTCAGCGCGGGTTACTCCGTGGAGTCTGCGCTGTTCCTGGCTGTCGTCGGCCCTTTTTATATGCAGAAAAGAGCCTTCCATTTCGGCTGTAACTCCTTCAGGAAGCGGATAACTGTCCTCTCCCCTCTTACCCTTTACCGAAACCGTTCCGTCAGCAATTTTCACTTCAACACCCTCAACAGGGATGGGAAGTCTACCAATTCGTGACATTTCCCCCCCTACCAGATGTGAAGCAGCACTTCGCCGCCAATTTTGTGTTTTCTCGCCTCGGCGTCTGTGATAACACCGCGGGGAGTGGTCAGAACGGCAAGGCCGCGTCCTCCCATAACCCTCTTGATGTCACTAACGCCTGCATAAACCCTGCATCCCGGTTTGGAAATACGCTTAAGCCCGAGTATGAGAGACTGTCCGTTTCTGTAAGACAGGTAGATTCTCAGCATTCCCTGCTTGTTGTCTTCCATTCTTCTGAAACCACGGATGTACCCGTGATTGTAAAGAACTCTCGCGATGCTTGCCTTCATCCTGGAGGCCGGGATATCAACCATCTTGTGCCCGGCTGAAGAAGCATTCCTGATGCGGGTCAGCATATCAGCGATAGGATCTGTCATTGACATATTATTTCTCCCTACCAGCTTGCTTTGCGCACGCCCGGTATCAGGCCGCGATTGGCCATATCCCGGAAACAAATGCGGCAGATGCCGAACTTCCTGAGGTAGCCCCTGGGTCTTCCGCACAGCGAGCACCTGTTGTATTTCCTTACTGCGAACTTCGGTGTTCTCTTACACTTTTCGATCAGGCCTTTTTTTGCCATTACATACCTCCCCGGCCGCTGCGACGGAAAGGCATTCCAAGCAACTTGATAAGTTCCTGGCCTTCTTCATCGGTTTTGGCAGTGGTGACTATGGTGATGTTCATTCCCCTGAATTTATCGATCTTGTCAACATCGATCTCAGGGAAAATCGCCTGTTCTTCAATACCGAAATTGTAGTTTCCTCTTCCATCAAAAGCCTTCGGAGAAAGACCTCTGAAGTCTCGCACCCTGGGAAGAGAAAAGTTTATCAGTCTGTCAAGGAACTCCCACATACGATCACCTCTGAGTGTGGTGAAAACACCAATGGGCATTCCCTCTCTAAGCCGGAATCCGGCAATGGATAAACGAGCCTTTGCCACAACACACTTCTGCCCTGAAATCGCTTCCATCTGGCTCTGTGCATTTGTAACATTGTTAGCATTGTCCATAGCCTCTTTGCCCAGACCCATGTTGAGTACTACCTTTGTAATCCCGGGAATCTGCATGGGGTTGGCATAGTTGAATCGCTCCTGCAGTTTTCCCTTGATATCATCGCGGTAGATACTCTGAAGTCTGGGTATGTACTTTTTTTCCATCAATCAGCCCCCTAACCGACAGCTATTGTTTCGCCACAGGCTTTGCATACGCGCCTGAGACGGCCTTCGGCATCGCGAATGCGGCTGACTCCTGTGGCCTTGCCGCATCCGGGGCATATCAACCTGAGGTTCGATACATGTATCGGAGCCTCACGCTCGATTATGCCGCCCTGCTGATTTCTCTGAGAAGGTCGGGTGTGTCTCTTGATCATGTTAAGACCCTCGACAATCGCCCTCTGCGTACCGGGGAAAACCTTGAGGATCTTCCCGGACTTGCCCCTCTCGTTTCCAGATAACACCTTTACCTTATCGCCCTTCTTCACATGCATCTATACCACCTCCGGAGCCAGCGACACTATCTTCATGAAACGCTGACGGAGTTCACGGCCCACCGGGCCGAAGATGCGGGTGGCAACGGGCTGCCCGGCCTCATCAAGAATAACGGCTGCATTGTCGTCAAAACGAACAATTGTGCCGTCAGGCCTGCTGAGTTCCTTTCTTGTGCGGACCACAACGGCCCTGCGAACTTCACTTTTTTTCACTGTGCCTCCTGGAATGGCTTCCTTCACTGTAACAACAATGACATCACCAATCCTGGCGTAACGGCGTCTTGTGCCGCCCAGCACCTTGATGCAGAGAACCTCGCGGGCACCGGAGTTGTCGGCTACCTTGAGTCTGGATTCCGCCTGGATCATCCTATAGCCCTCCTAAAGTGCCTTCTCCACGACTTCCAGCAGTCTCCAGCGCTTAAGCCTGGAAGTAGGACGGGTCTCCGATATGGTTACCACATCGCCTACTCCACACTGGTTCTGTTCGTCGTGGGCATAGTATTTCTTGCTCGTTTTAAACCTTTTCCTGTAAACAGGGTGGGATTTGATTGTGCTTACTTCGACTACGATGGTTTTATCCATTTTGTCTGAAACAACCACTCCCCGGAGAATCCTCCTGTTTGTCTTTATTGCTTCTGCCACAGTCAGCTCCCTTCCTCGTCGATGATCAGGCCAAGCTCTTTTTCGCGGATAACTGTGAGAGCTCTGGCGAGACTTCTTTTCGAGTCACGGATCTTCAGCGGATTCTCAAGCTGATTGGCAGTCATGCGAAACCTGAGATTGAATATCTCAGCGCGCATATCACGCACCTGCTCCTGAAGTTCCTCAAAACTCATAGACCGGAGATCGCGTATTTTCATCTCTGAATTACCTCCTTGTCCCTGGCAACAAACCTCGTTTTAAGAGGAAGTTTGTGGCCTGCAAGTCTCATTGCTTCCCTGGCAACATCCAGAGGAACACCTTCGATCTCAAACATCACTCTTCCGGGCTTGACTACTGCCACCCAGAAATCAACAGCTCCTTTTCCCTTACCCATTCTGGTTTCCGCCGGTGTAGAGGTAACCGGTTTATCAGGAAAGAGCCTGATCCACACTTTTCCTCCACGGCGGACATGTCGTGTTAAAGCAATACGAGCGGATTCGATCTGCGCACTGGTAACCCAGCTGGCTTCAGTAGCCTGCAAACCGAACTCACCAAAGGCTACTGTATCTCCGCCCTTGGCGCGGCCGCGCATGCGACCCCGGTGATGCTTACGAAACTTTGTTCTTTTCGGCATTAACATTCTATATCACCGCTCTCTTAGAATCCCGAAACAGGCACTTCGTGTACCTCGCCTTTGTAGATCCATACTTTAACGCCGATCACTCCGTAGGTTGTACGGGCAACTCCCTTGGCGAAATCTATGTCCGCTCTGAGAGTGTGCAGGGGTACTCTTCCCTCGTGGTAAGTGTTAACCCTGGACATTTCTGCGCCACCCAGACGCCCGGCACATGTGATTTTTATACCAAGTGCTCCAGCTCGGATGGAATCGGAAATGGTTCTTTTCATGGCTCTTCTTACACTGACTCTGTTTTCCAGCTGGCGGGCCACGCTGTCTGCCACAAGCATGGCATCAACTTCAGGCTTCTCCACCTGGTTCACTTTGATCTTTACTGTCTTTTTCGTGATGTGTTTAAGCTCGCTTGTAAGACTGTCTATAGTACTGCCACGGCTGCCGATTACGAGACCGGGGCGGGCAGTGCTGATGACAACCTGTACCTCCTGAGGCTTGCGCTCAATGAGGATCCTCGAGAGCTGGGCTCTCTCCAGACGGTTGTATATATACTTTCTAATACGATCGTCTTCCTTAATGAACCTTGCAAAGTCTCTGCCTCTTGCAAACCAGTTCGAATCCCAGCTCCGGCTTATACCGAGCCTGAGACCGATTGGATTGGTTTTCTGACCCAAACGATTACTCCTCTCCAGGTTCGGCGCCGTCGGCGACTCTTACCACGATGTGGCTTGTCCGATGGCGAATCTTTGTTGCTCTACCGCGGGCTCTGGGGCGCCAGCGCATTGTTGTAGGTCCTTCATCTACTGTAATCACATTGATTTTGAGATCATCAATGTCCAGATGAGCTCCCTCTGCCTTGATCACTGCATTGGCAACGGCAGAGTCAAGTATACGGCCAAGGATCTTCGACGCATTCTTTGGGACGGTCAGAAGAATCGCCAGAGCCTGGTTGACAGACTTACCTCTTATCAGATCGGCTACAGCACGAGCCTTTCTGGGAGGAACCTTTACAAATCTTGCCTTTGCTACAGCTTCCATGTTCCCCCTTCCTTAAGTGGTAGTGGTGGTGGTCTTCTTCTCGCGGTGGCCGCGGAAGGTCCTTGTCGGAGCAAACTCACCGAGCTTGTGTCCAACCATGTTTTCTACAACAAACACCGGTACGAATTTCCTGCCGTTGTGAACGGCAAAGGTATGACCAACAAACTCTGGCGGGATATCAGACCTGCGTGCCCAGGTATTGATTACTCTCTTGTCTCCCGACTCTTTCTGTTTGTCTACCTTCTTCTGGAGGTTCGCATCGATATATGGGCCTTTCTTCAGTGAACGGGCCATAACTACTTCCTCCTCTTACCGGTTGGTCTACGTCTTGATATAAGCTTATCAGACTGCTTCCTGTTTTTTCTGGTACGAAGCCCCTTGGCAAGTTGTCCCCATGGAGAACACGGGTGACGTCCACCACTGGTTTTTCCCTCACCGCCACCCATAGGGTGATCTACAGGGTTCATGGCTACACCACGCACATGGGGTCTGCGGCCGCGCCAGCGACTGGCTCCGGCTTTCCCTGGTACTACAAGGTTGTGCTCCATGTTTCCAACAGTTCCTATGGTAGCTGCACAGGTCACCGGTATTCTGCGCATCTCTCTCGAAGGAAGTTTAAGCATGGCGTAGTTGCCTTCACGGGCCATAAGTTGAACTGCAGCTCCGGCACTTCTTGCCATCTGGCCGCCTTTGCCTGGTTTAAGCTCAACATTGTGTATCATGGTTCCCAGAGGTATTCTGCTCATGGGAAGATGATTACCGATCTCTGGTGCGGCATCGGGTCCGGAGATAATCTCGTTACCAACTGCAAGACCTTCCGGCGCCAGTATGTAACGCTTAGCTCCGTCAGCATAAATCACAAGGGCAATTCTTGCCGAACGGTTGGGGTCGTACTCTATAGTGGCAACTCTTCCCGGAACACCGATTTTGTTGCGCTTGAAGTCGATTTCGCGGTACATTCGCTTGTGACCGCCACCGCGGTGTCTGGCAGTAACCCGACCGTTGCTGTTTCTGCCTGCAGTTTTTTTGAGAGGGCTCATAAGAGACTTCTCTCCGTGGTCACGGGTTATCTCGGCAAAATCAGGTGAGACCTTGAATCTGGTCCCAGGGGTCATAGGTTTCCATCTTTTCATACCCATGGTTATACCCCCTCAAAGAAGTCTACAGAATCACCCTCGGCAAGAGTAACTATTGCCTTCTTCCAAGCTGATCTGCGACCCAGGTTTCTGCCCAGTCTTTTGACTTTACCGTCCATTCTAACCGTATGCACTTTCAGTACCTTCACATCAAAGATGGCCTCAATTGCTCTAGCGATCTGAGGTTTTGTAGCACTCGGAATCACCTTGAAGCTGTATTTGTTATGCAGCTCGCGTACAATTGTAGACTTCTCTGTTACGATAGGCTCAAGGACAATCTGACGCGGGTCCATTAGTTCACCCTCGCCTTCAGCTGCTCCAGGGCATTCTCTGCAACCAGTATTACCTCTGAATTAACAAGGGTGGAAACCGGTACATGGCTTGCAGCCACTGCAAATACTCCTGGAATGTTTTCGGCAGCTCTGGCAACCATGTTGTCGCCGTTGGTGAGGATCACGGCTTTTTTACCTGTGAGCCCGTTGCCGCCAAGCATGTTTCTTACTTCACTGGTTTTTCCTTCAACCGAAAGATCGCGGATGACTCTGAGGTTACCCTCGGAAAGTCTTTCGCTGAGAATACCGGCGAGGGCCTTGCGGCGTACTTTCCGGTTTATCTTCATATCAAAGTACCGCGGTCTTGGACCGTGTGCAACACCGCCACTGCGCCAGATCGGACTTTTAAATGAACCTGATCGGGCGTGACCGGTACCCTTCTGTCTCCACGGCTTTCTGCCGCTGCCTTGAACCTCTGCCCTGGTGAGAGCACTTGCGTTACCCTGGCGTTTGTTGTTCTGTTCCGCACGAACAACTTCCCAGAGAACATGTGTTGAAACACCCATTGCAAAGATTTCATCGGGGAGCTTTACAGCACCGACCTCTTCACCGTTCATGGTGTATATCCTGGCTTCTGCCATCAGCTCTCACCCCCCCTGCGAATCTGCTTTCTTACCATGATGTAGCCGTTTCTGGCCCCGGGCACTGCACCCTTTACAACCAGCAGGTTCTTCTCTACATCAACCTGTATGATTTCGAGATTTTTCACAGTTGTTTTTGTGTTTCCAGTCTGGCCGGGCATCTTCTTGTTTTTCCATACTCTTCCCGGCGTGGCACACTGGCCGATTGAACCTGGAATACGCTTTCCATGGTAACCATGAGTCTTATCAAAGCCGGAAAAACCGTGACGCTTTACAACGCCCTGAAAGCCCTTACCCTTGGTAAGACCTGTAACGTTCACCTTCTCCCCTGGAACAAACATCGAAACAGTGAAAGAATCTCCTGCTTTGACCTTTTCCGCGGGAGCGGGGAATTCAACAAGTCTTGAAACCGGTGGAGCCCCTGCCTTGTCAAGGTGACCCTTGAGAGGCTTTCTTATGCGGCTCTCCTTTTTCGGCCAGTAACCCACCTGCACCGCGGAATATCCATCGGTTTCAGGGGTTTTCACCTGCACCACCGGGTTGGGGGCAGCTTCAAGCACCGTAACAGGAATAACCCGGCCGTCTTCCGCGAAGACACGGGTCATACCCAGTTTACGAGCCATTATTCCGCTCATAACCACTTCCCATCGCTGAAGTCCCCATGGAACGGGGGGACAAGCGTTTCTGTTTTACCACCTGGAGAATCGACCGTCCCCGTTCTACCAGTGCGGTTTTCCTCTTAACCCGGAAAAACCGGATCAGTAAGGAATGAAACTAATTACTACTTGATCTCCACATCGACACCGGCGGGAACATCAAGCTTCCGCAACGCCTCTGTGGTCTGCTCATTGGGGTCAACGATCTCAATGAGTCTGTAATGCACCCTGATCTCAAACTGTTCACGTGACTTCTTGTTCACATGAGGGCTTCTCAAAACAGTTATAACCGAACGCCTTGTGGGCAGAGGGATAGGCCCGGCGACACGAGCACCGGTGTTTACAACACCGCGAACTATATCTGTGGCCGATCTGTCCAGAAGACGATGATCATAGGCTCTGAGCCTGATCCGCAACCTGTTCTCGTTCAATGCAACTCCTTAACAACCTGTAACCTGGCGGGTCAAACCCGCCTGATAAAAGCAACCGCAGGGAACTCCATCTGCCCACAGCACATGGACTTCCGTGCAAGCACCTGAAACTCTTATGCACCTGTTGAACCCATAGAAGCTCACAGGGATGGCTATTATACACAATGGCCGTCAATTGCGCTACCCCGGTTCTCTATAGCTTTAAACGCATATGTAGTAGTATTGCTTTCGGAAAAAATCAGTATGATATTCCTGGAACACAATTTGTGCTGAACCGCTGCTCTTCCAATTAGTTACATAATTTTGATCAGGGAGGATTAAAATGCCTAAGTACGTAACATGTCCCGAGCCTTTTGCGCCTTTATTTGATATGGCAGAGAATCTGATCGTACCATATTTCGATGATTTCAAAAGAAACCCTGAAGAGGGCAGCATAACCGTTGCCGAAGAAAGATATGTTATTTACCGTGGAGACTCCATGGCAATCGCCATGAAGCAGCAACTGACCTCGGTGCTTGGCAACGGTGCAGGCGTTGTCATCTATCAGATAGGAAAAGCAACAGGAGCGGCTGACGCAAAATTCTATTTTGAAAAAACCGGAGTTCAAGACCCAGGGCAGCGACTTGCCATGGGACCGGTTTCTTTTGCCCTTGGTGGTTATGCCAATGTAACCATTCTTCCAGAAAGTGCACCTTCACCTAATGAAGACTACCTTCTGGTCTACGATCATCCTAACTCATACGAGGCCGAAGCACATATCAAGGCCGGATTGAAAACTGACAACCCTGTGGACTTCCTCAATGCAGGATACTCTGCAGGATGGTGTTCAGAAGCTTTTGGTCTCAAGCTTGAAGCAAAGGAAATCACCTGCAAAGCCATGGGTGACCCTCAGTGCCGTTTCGTTATGGCTCCCGGCCGCCGTCTCCGAGACAGAGTTAAGGAAATGAAAGCCATCTACGGCCTGTAACAGATTCCAGAAATGAAACCGGTTTCCTGCCTGCAGGGAGCCGGTTTTTTCATGCTGCGTCCACCTTCACTACCAGAATCCAGAGAATTCTGCACAAACCCCACAAACATTCCTTTGTATTTCTGTTGTGTATACATTGCAATTATCGGTACTGTGCCGCGCAAAACAGCAACTCTTACGAAGCAGACGCCCACATAAAAGCCGGTCTGAAGGCTGACAGTCCTGTTGACTTTTTCACAATCGGATATTCGGCAGGCTGGTGCACAGAATCATTCGGAGTACGCTGGATGCCAAAGAGGTCACCTGTAGAGCCATGGGGACCCGCAGTGCAGAATAGTAACAGCTCCTCCCCGTAGAATTCGGGAGAGAGTGAAAGAGATCAAGGCAATCTACCAGGCATAGCAGGAAGAATGGTAATCAGTAGGTAATACCCATTTTGTCCAGAAGTTTTCTCTGCACATTGGCGGGTACCTGGGTGTACTCACTGAACTGCATGGTGTACCCTGCCCGCCCCTGAGACAAACTTCGGAGAGAACTTGTGTAGCCAAAGAGTTCTGCAAGGGGAATATTTGCCAGAATAGCCTGTGCTTCACCTCGCTGAGAGATGGAAACGACAATGCCCCGCCTTGCATTAACATCGCCGATAACATCACCCATGTAGTCTGCTGGAGTTACGATGTCCACCTTCATCACAGGCTCGCGAATAACGGGTGCAGCGTTCTGCAGAGCTTTTCTAAGTGCAATGGCTGCAGAAGAACTGTATCCCAGTTCCGTTGAATCAGTTTCGTGTACCAGTGCACTTACAAGCACAATTTCCACGCCGTCAAGGGGATACCCGGCAAGAACTCCAGCACTGACGGCACCCTGCAAGCCACTCTTAACGGCATCCTGAAACTGCCGTGAAAGGTTGTCTGCTTCTATGGAGTATTTGATACCGGTGGTGAAAGGTCTGACTTCAATACAGGCGTTTCCGTAGTTACCCTTGCCTGCTATAAGCCTTTCAAATGTTTCCTCTCCCCGGCCTGTTGAGGAAACGCTCTCCCTGTACGAAACCTGAGGCCTTCCTGTTCTCACATCCAGCTTCTTCTCCCGTTTCATACGGTCAACAACTATTTCAAGGTGAAGCTCACCCATACCGCGAATAAGAGTCTGACCTGTTTCCCGGTCTAC
>JAGGYZ010000048.1 GCA_021162285.1 Candidatus Fermentibacteraceae bacterium | reverse complement strand
TCTGCTCTGGAAACACGAACCATGTCCGGCATACCCTCAAAGCCGAACAGGTTCGAATACTGTATAGCCCCGTAGCCGGGAAACAGCTGCCAGTAATCTCGGTTTATCTGGTTCAGGGTAACATAGTTACCACATTCATCTGCAATAACAAAACCGTTGTGGGCAAGGGTCTGTGTGGTGCCAGCTTCATACCATGCACCCCAGAAAGTTCCCCAGAAAGCGGTCTCGGCCATGAAGAACAGCTTCACCGGCTGCTGAAAAACTGCTTCAAGATCGTTGGGTTCTGCCGTCGATGCGGTAAAAAGCATCATGTACCGGGTTCCAGTCTGGTCTTCCATTCCTGCAAGCACCGCCAGCCTTCCGTGGCCGATAATACCTTCTGCATCGTCAAGATCCGACCAGTAATCAGTCTGTCCCACGGAGAAAAACAGGGGCATCATAGTGTTACACTCCGGAAACTCCGGCAGAGTGCGAAATGCAGGCTCACCGTGGTCACTGACCACAACAACAGCCTGGTCAACAGGCTGGGAATGCTGCCAGAGAACCAAAGCGCTGTTTACATACCCGGTACCCGAATAAGCGGCGAATCCTGCTCTGAAATCTGAGGAGGACATCTCATCCGGAAGGAACGGAAGTTCACCGGTCCAGTGTGTTTCAAGGCCAAGATCAACACCGTCCCACACAATATCATCCACAACAATCTGCGCTGAATCACCTGCAGCAAATACTCTTATCAACTCATCCCGGCTGTTCATTGCCTGTATCTGTTCCTGGTCGGTCTGGACAAGGTCTGTAGCTGCGACAAAAACCGGTTCTTCGTCTGAAGTCTGAAGAAGGTCTGTTCTTCTGAAATTGTTTTTCACAGGGTACATGTCCATACCCACCATGTCTGTAAACCGGGCCATCCGGTGCAGAATTCTGGTGGTATCCGCGTAGTAAGACATCTGGCCATCCGGTGTTGCATCAGCGAACTTCGCGAAGTAACACAGTACCGGAAGATCCAGCTCAGACCTGCAGACTTCGTTCCAGTAGGAAACAAGTTCAACCCACTGGTCCGCTTGAGATGGATTTTCAAGATACTTTACATCAGGTTCATCAAAGGCGAAAATACCGATAATATCCCCGGCAAAATCCCCGGCTGTAAGCGGTATGTACAGTTTCAGATAGTCTATCACCGACTGGTTGTGATCATTCTCATCGAGGCTGGTTCTTATGCCGCCGGCAATAACATTAAGACCCATATTTCTTAGCTGGCAGGCAATCGGAAAAAACTTGTCTCCGTAAGCACCGGGCTGCTCGGGAAACCACTTGTCTGTGAGTTCCGCCCTTACAACAGCGGTGTTGAAGCCGTTTTCCATGGACTCTCTCAAAATGGCATACACCGGATTTGCCAGGGAAGGACTGTAAAGTCTCAGCCATGTATTCAGCAGACCGTTGGCGGATCTCACATCCCAGGCCACAGGAAACATTACTTTCTGCTCCCCGGAACCGAAGGGGGAATAAGAAAAATTGTGACCGTGGGTCTCCCACATGTTCTTTCCGAAAACAAGCGTGGTCAGCAGAAACAGAGCAGAGAAGAAGTATCTTTTCACTACTCTCCCACTCTGGGCATTCTGCCCAGCTGGACCATGAGAGATGCCTCTGTTTTCAGTGCAGTTACCTTTGCCGATACAAGATTAGCTTCCGACTGTGCAAGGTCAGACTGAGCATCGAGAAGATCCATCAGAGACAGAGCTCCCATTTCATAAGACATAACAGACAACCGGTACTGTTCCCGGGCCTGTTCCAGCATCAGTTCTGAATCACTGTAGTATTGAATATCGATCTTCAGCGAATTACTCAGCGATTCAACAGATGTTCTCACGCTGTTCTGCATTGTTTCCAGTGCAGCATGGGAGGCAAGATCAGATGCTCTGGCAGAATTTATCCTTGATTCCCGGAGAAGCCCGTCAAAGATGTTCCAGGAAAGGTTGAGCCCCACATTGTATCCGTCGTTATCGAACATTCTGTCAATGTCATCAAGGGTGTTATCGCTCCAGCTCCAGCCGGCAGATGCCCGGAGGCTCGGCCAGTACCCTCTGCCAGCAGCGGTTGCCTGAAGCTCAGCAGCCTGTGCTCTCAGGGAAGCAGCAACCAGTCCGGGGTTCTCGGAGTAATCAAGAGAAATACTTTGAACCGATTCCATTGGAAGGGGCTCCAGAACTGCGTCCAGTTTGATAAAGGTGTGAGACAGATCATCCGAACGATCTACTCCCGAGGCGTTGTACAAATTGCTGTATGCTGCAAACACAGACTGATCCTTCCTGCTCACAGCCAGGTTGTCACTACTCTCCTGTACCTGCACCTGAAGCAGCTCGAGTGTAGTCACACCACCTATGCGGTAAAGTGCTTCCGTTCTCAGAAGCTGGCTTTCAGATCTCTCGTGTGCCGCTTCTGCAGCCTTCTTAAGCTCCAGAGCTTCAAGAACGCCGTAGTAAGAACTTATAACATCCATGGCCACAGCGAGAATGTCACCTTTGTAGTCTGACTCTGCTGCCTGCAGCGTCAGCTCGGATGCCTGCATGTTTAACCAGTTCTGACCGCCTGATTGAAGCAGTTCCTGGGACAGGGAAAGCCCGGTGGAGTAGAAATTGCTTTCAGTGTTCATTGTTTCCCCGCCGGGAAGTGATACACCTGACCAGTTCTTTGTGATGCCGGCGGACATGGTCAGTGAGGGCCACAGAAACGATCTGCTGCTGGTAAAAGATGCCTGCGATGAAAACAGAGAAGCATCAGCAGAGGAAACGGCAGGTGAATTGTGATATGCAAGTGCCACCCACCCTGCAAGGTCAAGCTCCTGTGCCGGAACATCCCCTGTCTGAGCAGTAAAAAAAACAGCAGTAACAAGCAGAAGTACTGTCATTATCCTCCTTCACTCCCAGAGGGAGCAATGAATACTGGAAGTGTCAGTAAAAGAACTCCGAACAAATATACAGTCCAGGCCAGTCTCTGCCCAAAATTCGTGCTTTCTCCCCACCCAGCGGAAAGCCCCCTGCCCCATAGGTATACGGTTACCAGAGAAGCAATATCAAGTCGGGAAGAGAATACAACAACAAACACCGAAAACCTTGTAACCGGAAGATTCAGCATTCCCTCAGCAGGGCTCCATGAAAACCCCGGCGGAAGCGAGAACAGATACGACAGAAATGCCAGCACAGCCACAAGAAACATGAATGCTCCCATGGAAAGAAAGCTTGTTGTAACTGCAGGCCAGAGAGGCTTTTTACCACCTATGGCAAACGAGAGAATGTACACTGCAAGCCCGGCAGCGGAAGCCAGAATAACTCTTTCCACCAGAACAAGTACCGGAACCATGAGATCGAAACCAAAACTGTTCCCGCTTAGCAGAAACGGGCTGAGACCCACAAGAATTATCAATGCAGCAGCGCCGGTCAATGCCCTGTTCTGATGTATCCCGGTAACCATTTCATACGCCGTGTCAGGCGAATAAAACTGGATAAACACTGCAAGAAAAGATTTCAAACTGCTACACCTCCAGAGCTTTCCGGTAAACTTCCATGTAGTCGGGAATTCTGTTCTCCCAGGAGAAGTCGGCTTTCATGCATCTTCTGCGGAACCATGCCCAGCGTCTGCGGTTGTTCCATGTCTCCAGAAGTTTGTGTGCTGCAGCCATAAAATCATTACTACCACCGGAAAACAGGAATCCTGTATCGTTCGTTACACTGTCTGCGAGCCCTCCAACCGATCTAACAAGAGGTACAGTTCCATACCGCATGGCCATCATCTGCCCGAGACCGCAGGGTTCAAAAACCGATGGCATAAGAAAAGCATCAGCACCTGCAAATATCTGCCTGGCAAGCCGGTCGTTGTAGGCAACAGTCAGTGATATTTTTCCGGGATAGTTTTCTGCCGACTCTGCAAGAGCTTTTTCTGCCCAGCCCTCACCAGTTCCGAGAACAACCAGTCTGAAATTCATTTCCATGAGTTTGTCTATTTCCGAAATAACAAGGTCAATACCTTTCTGAGAAGTAAGCCTGGTTACCATTCCAAGAAGCGGCGAACCATCGGAAAATTCCACACCCAGTTCAGAACACAGTGCCCGTTTACAGATTTTTTTGCCGTCCATGCTGCCTGAAGAGTAATTACTGGCAATACTGCTGTCGGAGGCAGGGTCCCAGATAACAGGATCAATTCCGTTAAGAATTCCTGTGAGCTTGTTGCTGTGTTCCCTCAGAACGCCATCAAGATCACAACCGTACTGAGGTGTTGTTATTTCCCTGGCATAGCCGGGGCTCACTGTCGTTACCTGATCGGCAAAGGTTATTCCACCTTTCAGTGAGTTCCAGTCTCCCCAGAATTCCAGCTCATCCACATTGTACAGGGTATCAGGAAGAAGTGTTGCCCCGAAATCAACCTGGGGAAACCTTCCCTGAAACTGAAGATTGTGTATGGTTAGCACAGTTGCGGTATCCACTTCCCGAAGGTAAACAGGAACAAGTGCTGTCTGCCAGTCGTGACAGTGTATTATGTCAGGTGCAAAACCGTCTATGCTGGACAGGGATGCCACAGCTCTGCTGAAAAACGAAAAACGCGCTGCATTGTCATCCCATGAAGACCCCGGGGTTGGCCCGTAGATACCTTTCCTGTGGAAATACTCATCCTTTGCCACAAGAAACACATCCGTGCCTGAAACGCTGATGCGGGCAACACCGAATTCTTCACCTGCAAAGGTCTTCTGCGGAGATAGCCATTCCACTTCAAGTTTGTCTTTACCTATACCGCTGTAGTAGGGAATAATAACTGCAGCATCTACACCTTTAACCCTGTTCAAAGCCTCGGGAAGAGCTCTGACAACCGAGCTCAAACCGCCGGTACTCACCAGCGGGTAGAACTCCGATGCCGCATGAAGAATTTTCATTTTTTCTGCCTTTTCAACCTGACCAGAAAAACAGCTCCGCCTGCAGCAACAGCTGCAAGAACGGTAATAAGAAGCACTGCTGTAAGATCCGACATAAACTCGGAAGCACTGTTCAATTCTGCTCCCAGAATGGTTCCAGCTGTGACCATAAGCCCGTACCACAGAACAACACTGGAAGCTGTGAAGCCAAGAACCGCAGACTTTTTCATACCGCTTGAAGCCGCTGCAACAACCAGGAGCGATCTGATTCCTGGGATGAAACGGCTGAACACCAGCAGCCACGCTCCGTGGCGTGCCAGAAGCCTCTTCGACCTGTCCCAGCCGTCTTTCCCGGAAGTTCTGACGACCAGAGATTCCAGTTTTTCGAGTTTAGAACTTGTTCCCACGCGGTAAAGCAGCAGTGTAGCAACCATGCACCCCAGAAAACCCGGGATCCACAGAAGAACAACAGGAATGTTTCTGGCTGCACCGAGACCAGACATTGCAATGTAAAGAATATCTCCCGGAAAAGGAGGAAAAAGTGTTTCAATAAAAGCCAGAAGACCCATGAAAACAGAGTGCCATGTGGTACTGACACCCTGAAAGAACTGCCAGACTGCCTCTGTCACGGGGATCTCCGGACCAGTTCAGTTAACACACTGCAGCCAACACCTGTTCCCCGGGCAAGGTCACCGATTGTGTTGGTTGTTGTTCCCTTTATCCAGATTTTTTCAGGAGAAATATCTGTTATCTCCGCCAGCCTGTGGATAAGCAATTCCCTTACAGGTGAGATTTTCGGCCTCTCCCCTATCACCGTAACATCCAGCCGCTGAATTTCCCATCCAGCCCGTTTAACCATCGCAACGCAGCTGCCGAGCAGCAATGAACTGTCAGCATTTTTCCACCTGCTGTCCGAAGCAGGAAACAGGGTTCCAATGTCGCCCATTCTGGAAGCAGACAGAATGGCATCTGCCACTGCATGCAGAACCACATCACCATCAGAATGCCCCATAAGACCATCTGTGTCCGACAGCCTGCAGCCACAGAAGTAAAGCGGTCTTCCGGAATCAAAAGGGTGAAAATCAAGGCCGGTACCTATCACCCGATCAGCTTTCCCTGCCAGCAAAGACACAAGCTCCCCGTCGCTGCTGTCGGTAATCTTGATGTTTTTCCAGGAACCTTCAACTGTATTCACCTCTCTGCCAGCGTCCTCAAAAGCGGAAGCCTCGTCGGTAATGTCACCGGCATCGGCAAGCACTTCCATGAGCTCTGGAAGATGAAAGCCCTGCGGAGTCTGGCTGAGTCTGAGTTCATCTCTGGGAAGTGTTTCCTCCACTGTGTTCCCACTTACCTTCTTAACAGTGTCGCGAACAGGAATTACAGGTATCACTGCGACATTCTCATTCAAGGCTTCCATTACTCTCAGTACACATTCCGTGTCTGCCAGGGGTCTTGCCCCATCGTGAATCAAAACCCGGCTGACACCCCTGGAGTGAAGAAACTTCAAACCATTCATAACCGAATCCTGCCTTCTGCGGCCTCCGTGAACTGTATCTACTCCAGGTGGAGGTGTCCACCATCGGTGCCACTCATCACCAGCAGGCGTAACCACAACCAGATGGTCCACAAGGGAGCTGAAAACTCTTACAGAATAGTTTATTACCCTTTCACCGCTGATAAGGGTAAACTGCTTGGGTACATCTCCACCAAACCTGCTGCCGGATCCTGCAGCAACAATAACCGCACCCCACAGGGTATCAGTCATGATCGCTGTCTCCGCTGCCTTCCGACGCAACTTTTCCAAAGACCATTGTTCCACCCTTAGCACGGAATGTGGTGTGGGCTGTAACCTGTGTTTCTTTGCCTACCAGCTCGCCTGCTTCATCTACAACAACCATGGTTCCATCGGAAAGAAAGCCAACTCCCTGGGAGGCAGTTCTGCCTTTCTTTTGAATTCTTACAACAAATGAATCTCCGGGAAGAACTACTTCGCGGGAAGCCGGACCAACCTCTGAAAGCCGTATAACCCGAATACCCTCACGCTCTGCAGTGTCAGCCATATCGGTATCACCTGTAAGCAGGCACACCTTTTCCTTGCGGAGCCATGCCAGAATTCTATGCTTTTCGCGCTCACCTTCACCGAAATCACGGAATTCCACCAGACCACCGGACTTTCCTACTGCCTCCTCCAGTCTCTGAATGGTTTCAGTTGCCCTTCTGGCCCTGCCGCGTTTAACGATGTTTCTACCCTTCTGCATTTCATCAACGCTGTTCTTAACAGACAGCGGAATGGTGAAAGGACCGGGCAGGAGACCGGCAAGGGAAAGATCGGCAACCCTTCCATCTACAGAAGCAGAGAGGTCAACAAGAACAGGCATGTTCCACTGCTGACCAATCTCTTCTTCAATACTTATAAGCTGCAGTTTTCTGCCTTTGTTTACGGCGACAACTGCAAATACATAAGCGAACGCCACTGGAATAAGTACCAGCAGATCAGACCACGGAGAATCTCCACTGATTCCTATTTTCAGGATCAGAATAAAAAGAATACCCACCACCAGGCCAACAGTTGACCCTGTAACCGAATAAACCAGCTTGTCGGCTGAAACCTGTACTATCAGCTTCTCAAGAATAGCTGCAACAATACCAATACCAAGACCGATGAAACCTACGATCAGATCTCCTGAAGCCAGTGTCCCTGCAAGACCGAGGGCGAGAATAAATAGAATACGCACTTCCCAGCCTTTCTTCAACTTAACCATTGTTCTCCTTTTTCCACCAGAAGCCCGGATATCGCAGCAGAAAGTGTGCTGTACCTGAAATCAGCTCCGGTGTTTTTGTCACGGGCACAGGCCAGGTTGGAAAATCCAAGGTTGCCTGATTCCGCGAGTCTTCTGTCCATTCCGGCCACAGGTCTGATCTCGCCACCGAGACCAACTTCCCCGCTCAATGCCGTGTTCTTTTTAAGCGGTCTTTCCAGACGGCTTGACGCAACAGCAAGGCAAACCGCCAGATCCGCACCTGGATCTGAGATTGTAAAGCCCCCTGCAACATTTACATAAACATCCTGATTGCCCAGTTCTATACCGCACCGGCGCTCCAGTACTGCAAGCAGCATTGCCAGCCTGCCTGAATCGAAACCTGTAGCCCTTCTCTGTGGAAAACCGTAGTGTGTGGTACTTGTAAGAGCCTGAATTTCCACCAGAAAAGGTCTTGTTCCTTCCATAATGGCAGCAACTGCAGAGCCTGCTCCCAGACCGCCGTCTCTCTGGAGAAAGTAGCCCGATGCGTCGGCAACCTCTGTCAATCCTTCCTGTTTCATTTCAAAAACACCAAGTTCACTTGTAGAGCCAAATCTGTTTTTAACAGCCCTCAGCAACCTGAACTGATGAAATGAATCCCCCTCAAAACTTACTACAGTATCAACAAGATGTTCCAGAACCTTGGGCCCGGCTATAGATCCGTCTTTGGTTACATGCCCTATTACAAAGACAGTCAGACCCCGTGGTTTTGACAGGTTTACCAGACTCGATGCACACTGTCTGACCTGTGAAACAGATCCTGCCGCACTGGAAAGCAGATCCGTGCGGAGTGTCTGTATGGAATCAACAACAAGAACCTGGTAGTTGTCTGCTGTTATCCTGTTCTCCACTGCAGACAGATCTGCTGTGGGTAGAAGCATCAGCCCTTCAGGCGGATCTCCAACCCTTCTGGCTCTGTCCGCCACCTGTTCAGGTGATTCTTCCCCTGTCGCATACAGCACCTTCATACCTGCTGCCGCCATGTTCATTGCAGCCTGTATCATAAGGGTACTTTTCCCTATACCCGGCTGACCACCTATAAGAACAACAGAACCCCTGAAGGCTCCACCGCCAAGAACCCTGTCAAATTCACCAATGCCTGTTGATATTCTCTCTCCTTTCTCCCGGGCGACATCAGCTATACTGATAACCTCAACTCTGGCAGAGTATCCTGATGAAGCAGAACCTGCTGACCTCTCAATAACCTGTTCGACCATGGTGTTCCAGCTTCCGCAATGGGGACATTTCCCTGCCCACACAGGTGATTCACCTCCGCACTCATTGCAGAAAAAAACAGACTTCGGTTTCTTTCCAGCCATTAAAAACCGCTGTCTTGTGAATCATCAGGCCAAAATGAAGTGGTATCCGGTTTGAAGATCAGCCGGATATCTCCCCGCTGCCCTTTTCTCTGTTTCGCTATTCTCAGAAGGATGGGCCGGTCTATGATCAGCGAACGATCTTCATTCTTGCCTGAATCGGCATTTTCGTCGTGAAGAAACATCACCACATCGGCATCCTGTTCGATTGCTCCTGAGTCGCGGAGATCACTGAGCCTTGGAGGGCCTTCGCGCTTGGCAGCTCCCCTGCTGAGCTGGGAAAGTACGATCACAGGAACCTTCAGATCCTTTGCCAGCCCTTTGAGATCAGCGGAGTTTTTGGCCACTTTAAGCTGGTGGTTTTCCACCCCGTCGTCTCCCTGCATCAGCTGAAGATAATCCACAAAAATAGCTGCAATGCCCTGTTTTTCACGGTGGGCAAGCCTTCTGCTTTTAGCTCTGATCTCAGCTGAAGAAATTGATGGAGTCTCATCAATGTAGATCGGCAGATCTTTGATTTCCTCTGCTGCCCTTTGCAGGTCATCGTAAAACCTGGGTCCCAGCGTGCCGTCAATAATTGCCTGAATACCCACTCCGGCAGTGGAGCTGACAAGCCTTTTAGTAAGATCATGGGCAGTCATTTCAAGACTGAAGAAAACAACTGCACCCTTGCCCAGCCCTGCAATATGGCGGGCAATGTTCAAGGCAAGACTGGTCTTTCCTACCCCGGGTCTGGCAGCGATCACATTCATTTCGCCAGGATGGAAACCGGTTGTCATTCTGTTCAGTGGTTCCAGCCCTGTTGAAAGACCGGTTACACCATCCTTGGCCTCTCTCATGGTCTGAAAGTCCTGAATAGCTCCTTCTGTGAGGTCACCTACTCTGTAAAAATCACTCTGAGAAGAGGAAGTACCAATGTCAAACATCTTCTGGCTGACACTGTCAAGAAGCTCATGGGCATCAACATTTGTAGATAAAACTCTGTCTATCCCATTTCCGGCCACAGACAGAAACTGCCTCAGCAGGGAATGGTCTTTTACTATTCGACAGTATGAGAGAACCTGGGAAAGAACTACATAGTCGGTTAACAGCGTATCTGAAATAAACTTAAGGCCGCCAACATCTTCCAGTTCATTTGTACGTTCGAGTTCATTTGAGACCGTAACTATACTGATTGGCTCTCCTTTTGAATCAACCGTCTTTGCCGCCAGATAAATTCTGCTGTGCCTTCTGTCGTAAAAGTCACTTTCCGAAAGACAGGCAAAAATCTCAATGGCTATCTCCGGATCCAGGAGAACGCCTGCAAGTACTCCCTTTTCCGCATCAGCATTCCAGAGCTGTTTCTTAATCTCAGCCATTTGTTTCTCCTTCGGTACGCGGAAGCCCGGTTTGTTCCATAAAAGATTTCAATCTTTTCATATCTTCCCACACTGGTCTTTTCAGTGCCGGTGACCGGAGAAGGGCCGCAGGGTGGTAGGTAGCCAGAACAGGAGTATCCATGTACCGGTGAAGCTCTCCCCGAAGAAGACCTATTCCTTTTCTTGTACCCAGCAGAGTTCTTGCAGCACTTGCACCCAGAGCAACGATGATACCCGGTCTCATTATCTCGATCTGCCGTTCAAGATACCTGCCGCAGATCTCTGCTTCCTCAGCAGACGGCGTTCTGTTGCCAGGCGGGCGGCACTTCACGATGTTCGCAATAAACAGTTTGCTTCTGTCCAGCCCTATTGAGGCAAATATCCTGTCAAGAAGTTTTCCCGAACGGCCTACAAATGGTCTTCCTGTTTCATCTTCATTTGCGCCAGGGCCTTCTCCTACAAAAAGAATACCCGACTCAGGGTTTCCCTCTCCGAAAACAATGTTTTTTCTGGTTGCACCCAGGGGACACTTCATGCAACCGGCAATTTCCTTCTCAAGTGCTTCCATATCACCTTTTATGCCCGGAGAAGAAACGCTGTCCTGCTGAACTTCCTGCTGTATCCATTCAGGCAGCACGAAAACCTCTTCCACGCCGAAACTGGCAACAACATCCCAGAATGGATCTCTGCGTTCAGCCATTCTGAAGCTCCTTCATTTCCCGCCCTGCTGCTGCTGCAATACCAAAAGCAGCAAACTTCTTTGAGCCGCAGGGAATTTCTACTCTTTCCCGACCGGAAGCAAAAAACACCGTACCAGAGTTACATGCAGTTTCCATGCCCACCCCGGGTCTGTCTCCTCTGTTAAGAAATATCGCACTTGCCCCTTTTTTCTTCATCTTTGCCACAGCTCTGCTTTCCGCTCCATCTCCGTACTCCAGAGCGAAAGACAGCACCGGGCACAAAGCAGACACAGACCCGGTGAGGTCAGGTGTGGGTTCAAGAGTCAGGGAAATGTTCCTTTTCTCCCTTTTCAGCTTACCTGGGGATATTGAAACAGGTTTATAGTCCGCCACTGCAGCAGCCATAACAAGGAGATCCGCCGAAGGTGCTTCCACTTTCAGAGCCGCAAGCATATCCACGGCTCCGGTGACCTGTACCAGCCGGACAGAACCAGGAGGGTCCACATGGAAAGCAGGCCCGCTTACAAGAACAACATCCGCCCCGGCAGCAAGAAAAGCTTCTGCAAGTGAAACACCCATTAACCCGCTTGAGCGGTTTGAAACAAACCGTACATCATCAATCATCTCTCTCGTGGGACCTGAAGAAACAACAACGCGTTTACCCTGCCAGAAACTCAGACCCTCAATGTAACCGGGATGGTATTCAAGCGCCTGTTCCGGCCATCCGATGTTCTGAAGCTTCGACTTCTCTGCCGTAAAGATGCTCTCAACTTCAGACTGTGACTTCTCAAGCGCATCGTTACAGATGAAATAGTCAAAAGCACCCATGAACGATACCTCGCCTGCAGCAGCCTCCATCCGCTTCTCCACGGTTTTTCCCGAGTCGGTGTTCCGATGTTCAAGCCTGCTGCGAAGCACATCCATACCGGCGGGAAGAACGAAGATCAGAACAGCTGAGGGCATGGCCTGTTTTACCTGTACAGCACCCTGCACATCAATGTCCAGAACAACATTTTTTCCCCGGCCCAGCTGCCTGCGAACCCAGATGCTTTCTGTACCGTACCTGTTGTCGTGAACCTCCGCCCACTCAAGAAAAAAAGAGTTTTTAACCCTGCTGGTAAACTCATCATCGTCTACGAAAAAATAGTCTTTCCCGTCAATTTCCGTACCTCTCGGTGATCTGGTGGTGGTTGAAACAGAAAACTCCGTGTTTTGAAATCTGTTCACCAGGAAATGGGCAAGGGTGGTTTTCCCTGCACCGGACGGACCTGCAACAACAACAAGGATACCACTATTGAACATTTGCAACCTGCTCCCGGAGACCTCCGAGAATGTCCTTCATTTCTATAACACTGTGAGCTGCCTCAACACTGTCGACTTTTGATCCCATTGTGTTCAGCTCCCTGTGCATTTCCTGCAGGATAAAACCTAGTTTTCTACCACATCCGTTGTCTGCAAGAACGGAAAGACCAGACTGAATGTGAGCCGAAAGCCTCTGGTTTTCTTCAGCTATATCAATTCTGTCAGACAACAGAGCCAGCTCCTGAACAAGCCTGCCTTCATCGACAGAGACCCCATCCATAAGCTCTGTTATCCTTCTTTTCCTCTCGCTGAAGAGATGTTCAACCCTTTCGGAATGTGCTTCAGCAACGGGTCCGGAAAGATAATCGATACGGTTCAGACTTTCCCTGAACATGGCAGCCAGACCATCTCCCTCACTGCGACGGGAAACAAGCAACTGCTGAAAAGCCTCTTCAACTGAAGAAATCAGGCTCTGGTCAAACCCTTCCCCGTCAGACGGGTCGGGAACACGCATCATACCGGGCAGCGTAACCAGTCTGAAAGCATCCGGACTTGAAGTAAGAAAAAACTCTTTGACAAGCTTATCAGCCCCGTCCAGGTATGCTCTGGCAAGAGTCAGATCCGGTTCCTGCAGGGAAACTCCTGCATCGGACTCCACGGTAACAGTTATATCTACCCTGCCCCTTGAAAACAGTTCTTTCCCCTGGCGGTAAAGAACCTCCTCAAGATGGGCGGCCTCCCGCGGCAGCCTGAAATGCAAACTGAGCCCCTTGTTGTTCACCGACTTTGCAAGAACTGTAATTCTGTACACTCCAACAGTCTGAGAACTATTTCCAAAACCGGTCATAGATTCCATAAAAAACAATCCCCTCAGTAAAAATAAACCTGCACACATCTAATTATCTATACAGCCAGGCCCATTGTCCACTAAACACGCCAGGATTACATCGGCTTGACCCGGCACTCCGAAAATTGTGATACTCCCGGGGTAAAGCAGTTCAGTCGCACACAGATTGGAAACAATGGAAGGCATATACCTCAGTTCCCTTGTACCGCTTGTAGAGGAAAAACTCCGCCACCGATCCTGCAGGGCAGTGGGGATGACATCTTCATCTACATTGTCACTGGGGTTCGGCACAGGCTGGCTTCATCTCCACGCAAAACCAGGTTCGGCCGACCTGTGGTGGACAGACACAGCTTCAACGGTTCCACCTGACTCTCCATCGTGGGAACACCATCTGAAGGGAGCACCTGTAGAGAGGATAACTCAGCAGGGAACAGACAGAGTGCTGGAGATCTACTTTGCAGGAAGAAGCCCCTACGATGCAGGCGGCATAAGGCTTGTTTTTGAAGCAACCGGAAGAAACGCCAACATCATACTGGTAAGAACCAGAGACAGCAGAATCCTTGCCAGCCTCAGAAAAGTGCTCTCAGGAGTAAACCGCTTCAGAACCGTATCGCCAGGCGTTGTTTACAAATCACCACCATCATCGGGATTTCCAGCGGATGAATGGGGATCAGACAAAGTACAAAAACTGCTTCAGGGAGACGTAACGCCAAAGCTTCTTTATCAGAATCTGGAAGGGGTGGGGCCTGCCTCCGCCCGGTCAATCCTCGCTGCTACCGGCAACCCGGCAGAATCGGTAAAGAAACTTGCGCACAAGCTTCTTGAAAAAGAATTTAAACCCTGGCAGACGAAATTCGGGAAAATTCCAGTCAGTATTGGAGAGGGCTCTGCAATACAGAAACCCCTTGCACCTCCTGTGGAAAAGCCGGAAGGTGAAAAATCCGGCGAATACCGTCCCTCCAGAGTTCAGCTGGGAACAATTCTGAAAAAGCGCATTTCTTCGGAAAACAAACGGGTAAAAAGTTCGCATAAATCCCTTGACCGTCTGGCCAGCCCGGATGAACTCCGAAGCTGGGGCAACCTTATACTGACCTTCAAAAAAGACCTGAGAAAAGGCATGAAAGAAGCTGTGCTCACAGACTGGGAAGGTGTGCAGATCTCAATAAAACTTAAGGAGTCACTGAACCCCGTTGAGAATGCAAACAGGTACTTCAGAAAAGCAGGCAAAGTACATCTGGAAAAGAACCGTCTTGAGCAGCGGTTGCTCACAGGAATGGAGCGCATTGACTACCTTTCAGACATTCTTCAGAAGCTGGAAACAATCACAGACCGGGAAGTAACACACTACCTTGAAAAACTGGGGAAGACAGAAAAGAAGGTTACAGGTGCACCTCTGGAGTACATCCTTGAAGACGGCTGGAGATGTCTGGTGGGAAGAAACGCGAAGCAGAACGATCATCTTACCTTCAAAATAGCTGCAAAAACTGATATCTGGCTGCATGCGAGAGGTGCCACCGGTGCCCATGTTATCCTTAAACGGGACGGTAGAGCTGACAATCCCGCTGCTTCAGTACTTGATCAGGCAGCACGCATTGCCGCAAAGCACAGCAGCACAAACGGTATGGTTCCAGTAGACTGGACCCTGGTAAAGTACGTCAGGCGAATGAAAGGCGGTGGCCCGGGCCAGGTTGTTTATGTAAGGGAAAAAACACTTTTCGCCGAAGCCTGAAAACCGGTCGCGGAGTCGTTACGATGTTTGGGATAACTTCGGTGAGACCGTGAAACTCCAGTTCCCTGATGTTCAATCTGCTAAAACAGTCTCGGAAGTTGCTCAATCAAATACAACGGCAATGAGAGCAAATCATATTCAACCTGCACAGCAGCACCAGCTTGAGCAAGCCTGTGACTTATGTGCTGCAGAGATGGCGGGTTAAGATCGAAACGCACCGCCCTGGTACAATTCTTTTGAGAAACAAACTGAAGCAGAGATTTCAAAGATCCGCTTTTCCCAGCTTTTACCTCAACCGGTACTACTGACTGGTCAAGCTGAACCAGAAAATCAACCTCTGCATTTGCTGTTCTTCCCTCTCGCAGCCAGTATGTTAATGACTTGAAACCAGTTGCTCTACTCATAATGCAAAGATGCTGGGCAATGAACTGTTCTGCAATTTTCCCTTTGTTTATAAAAGTCTGCAGGTCTTCCAGCGATATTCTGGTTACTCCGCACATATGGTTCACTAAACCGCAATCCAGAAAATATGTTTTGAATACTCTCTTATTGATCGTGGCTCCCAGAGGTAATCCAGATCCATCAGTGTGGTATGCCCTCACTATCAGCTGAGCCTTCACCAGCAACTCAAGTGCTGCGCGTACATCCCGTGCCGGTGAATCAGGACTAACACTGGAATACTTGAACTTTTCACCGATTCCAAGAGGCACATACTCAAAGACCCTGTGAATCATCTGCAGGGCCGACCTGCTGGAATACCTGGCAAAGTCGTCTTTGTATGTCTCCGTGATAGAGGAGTGAACATCAGCTACACAACTGAAATCCCCATCTGATTCAATAAATCGCTGTACGGCTTCAGGCATGCCACCTGTAAGAAAATACTTCCTCTGCAACTCCAGAAGCCGGGCATGTGCAGTACCGGGAAAAGTATCGTCAAGCTTGTATGTTCTCAGGAGGGAAAGAAGGTCACCCTGAGACATTGCTTCAAGCACTTCTTCAAAGCTCATGGGATACAGAAAGAGATACTGTATCCTTCCCACAGGCATGGAAAAACTGTGTTTTGCCAGTGCAAACTCAAGAAGAGAACCTGCTGCAATCAGAGGGATATGAGGGTACTCCTCAAAAAAATACCGCAAAGACTGAATAGCCTCCGGAATAGCTTGAATTTCATCCAGAAAGATGAGATCTTTTTCAGTGCGAATACTTCCCTTTCCGCAGAGATATTCCAATTCCCTCATGATTCTGCCGGGATCATTTGTTTTGAAAACAGAAAGCAGAGTAGGATACCTTTCAAGATTCACCTCGAAAAGCCGAAGTCCATTATTCTCTGCAAATTGCCTTACAAGAGTTGATTTACCAACTTGTCTCGCTCCACGAATCACAAGTGGCTTTCGGTGGGGTGTCTTCAACCAGCGGGCCAGGTTTTCCTCGGCAAACCTTTTCATTCAGCTCCTCCCGCGATTACATCAGAATATAACATACCCCAACTACCACCACATGATGTATATAACATACCCTTATTATATACACCTTGCATCGTGATGAGGCAACCAACTGCCGCGTAAATAACTTGTGAAGCAGTGCACTACTTTAGAACAAGCAGCGACGCCGTTTCAGGTGTTGCACCTGAATTGTTTACAATGAGATACACACCAGTACTCAGGCCGGTTACATCAGCTGTAAACAGACCGTCTGCCGTCTGACTGAAGCAGACATCCTGCTTTCTTCCGCTTACATCAAACAGCACAAGCTCATCTGCACTGGAAGCGGATGCCGCAACATTAAGCACACAAGAGACCGGGTTGGGGTAAACCCGGAGCTGTGCAGTCTGAACAGGTCCGTCTTGTATACCTTCAGGATCATGGTTGGGAAACAGGTCCGACCATTCTATCCACTGTGGGTCTTTGCTGTACGACGCCACCCCGGAAGAGGCAAGAGCAAGACCTATTCTCTTCTGCTCCGGCATAAATATCATGGTCTGCAGTGTGCCCCCCACGCCTGGTATCGGCGGGCCGCCTACAGCTTCCATAAAACCCCACAGACGGTCAAGCGTAACATCCGGATTGGTTTCCAGTGAATCCAGAAGTCTGCTGTACCTGTAACAGGATACAGGAGGGTAAAGCACCCTGTGATGGTTGGACATTATCATTCTGTCAGGTGAGATTGACGGTTCATCTGAGGCGTATCTGAAGGCATACCCTGTGTGGTTGTTGATCTCCGCCACAACTGCAGGATTTCCTCCCGTGCCCAGAGAAACCGGAGAAGTAATGTGAATGTCGTAGGAATTAGACCGGTTCCAGGTGGTAGCGGAAGACATCACATCGGTGATATCGCAGGTTCCACTGCTGTCAAAGTCTTCGCTGAACAGACCAATTGCAACAGCCATACAGATGGGAACAAATTCCGGAGAGGTCTGTGAAGTAC